>DAORCZ010000147.1:0-12374 GCA_035345735.1 Pseudomonadota bacterium
CCGCTTGAGCGCAACACCACACCCTGCACCCCAACCGTCCAGATGTCCGTCGCCGAGTTGGCAAAGACAGCCGACAAGCCCGTCGTGTAGCCGGTGGGGAAAGCCGTCCACCCGGTGCCGGTGCGATGGAAGGTCTGGCCCGCCTCGCCGACCGCCCAGATGTCGTTGTTGTCGACGCCGTGGACGTCATTCAGCTGCACTGGCATTCCCACGCCGTTGCGCAGCCAAGTCGTGCCGTTCCAGAACAGCGCCTGCCCGTTGTCGCCGACTGCCCAGGCAAAGTTCGCCGCCCGCACCCACACGCCGCGCAGCGTCTCGGTCACGCCGGAAGCCACCAGCGAAAAGTCGCCGCCCGTCGAGCGCAAGATGGTCCCCGCCGCGCCCACCGCCCAGATCTGCGTCTGACTGCCGACCCCCATGCCATAGATGCTGTACAGGTCCTGCGTCGTCGGCGATGGCAGCGTGATCCAGCCCTGCCCGCTGTTCTTCAGAATGATGCCGCCCACTCCGACGGCCCAGGACTCGCTGCCGTTGCTCCAGATCTTGTTGAGCTGGTTGCCCTGGGGCAGCGGGTTGCTCCAGCACAGGCCATCGGTCGAGCACTGACACAGCGGCTTGCTAAACAGCGTCTGCGTCAGCGTCGTCTCGATGCGGAAGCCGGTGCCGATGTCGGCCGTAGCCAGGCCGCGACCGTAGTGGCAGCCGGCGCTGTCGCGATAGACCGCCTCGATCTGCAGCGGCCCAGCCTGGCCCGCCGGCACATACAGGCCCACCTGCCCAGTCTGAGACGTCACCTCGACGGTCTGCTGCGCCGCCCCCGGGGCATCGATGGCCAGCCGCAACAGCGTCGCACCGGCCGGCCAGCCCGGCACCGTCACCAGCACCAAGCGCTCGCGCGGGTCGCAGCCCGTCGCCCACAGCAGCGATAGCAGACCGAGGCAGCGGCCCAGCCAGGCCGCCGTGTCATTTGCACTTAACTTCATAGGAATCTCCTGCGGATACGCGAGGCTTATTTACATAAACAAGTGAAAGGTCGGAACCGAATCGGGCGCCGCGGGAGGCTGCTGACTGGCAATCACTCCCCCCGCCACTCCCCCCGCCACTCCGGCCGCGACGACCGTGCCGATGACCACCCAGAACCATGCCTTCTTGTAGACCGGCTTGCTGCTCCCGCTATCGCTCAGCTTGCTGGCATCCCCCGTCGAGCCAGCCGCACCCAGGGCCGGGCCGGGGGCCGGCTCAGCCTGGGCCTGCGCCTGCGCGGCTTGCACCTGCGTCAGGTATTCCTGGGCCTTGCTGCGCAGGTTTTCATCGTCGAATTTGGTCTCTAAAAACTTTTGATATGAATCCGCCGCTTCTGCAAATTTATTTAATTTATGCTGCATGCGAGCAATATTAAATAAAATGCGCGGATCGGCGGCTATGCGATAAGCGGCCTGATACGATAACAGCGCGTCTTCTAGCTGCCCGGCCTTGGAAAACTCGCGGGCCCGGCTAACCACCGGTCGACAGGCGGCATCCTCGTCGCAGCTCACCGGGGCCGCCACTGCCGAACCCAGCAGGGCCCAGCTCAGGAGCAGCGGGGTCAGCAAGCGAGCAGCCCGGACCGATGACCGGGCGCAGTCGGCTCTAGTCTTCAATCTCCATCCCCTTCGGTTTCTTCTTCTTCTTGTTCGGGCCCTTGCTCGGGCCTTTGCTATGACCACCTGTCTCGACGGCGGCGGCAGACAGCGTCAGGGTCTTCTGGCTGTCTTTCTGGTTGTCTAGGCTGGTGCGGGCCTCGGCATAGCCGCGCTTACGCAGCCGCAGGACGGTCTGCCCGTCGCCGGCCTCGCGCTCCTTCTGCCATGGGGTCTGCCCCAGCAGCGTGCCCGCTTCGTCCAGCACGTCGGCGCCGGGTGGACTAGAGGTCAGCGACCACGACACCCGCTTGCCGGCCGCAGCTGCCTTCGGCTCGACGGGGGGGACAGCAGCGGGTGGAGTCGCCACCGTCGCGACCCCCGGCCCCGTCGTCGGCGTCTGAGCCGGTGCCCGACGGCCGCGCAGGCCGAGATAAGCCACCCCGCTGATCAGCAAGCAGGCCGCGACCACGCCCAAAAGCGGCATCGGTCGATGAGCCGCGGTGCGCAGCGTCTGCCCCAGCGACTGCCCCAGCGTGTTGTTCGCCGGCGGCCGCCCCGAGCGTCGCGACGGAGCGCCATCGATCAGGCCCATGGCGCCGCTCACCCGTCGCCGAATCGCCGGCACCGATCCCGAGACATCCACCAGCAGATCCGACAGCATGGCGTGCACCTGCTGCATCGTCGGTCGCTCGGCCTTGGGCTTGACCAGCAAGCGGTGCACAAACTCGGCGAGATCCTTTTTCAGCCCGGGCACCAGCGACAAGAGCGGCGGCGGCGTCTGCGTCATATGGGCCATCAGAAGCTGCCCCATGCCCTGCGCGGTAAACGGCGGCCGCCCCGACAGCATCTCGTAAAGGATGATGCCCAGCGCGTAGACATCGGTCTTCTCGTCGACGCCACCCGCCCCCTCGCACTGCTCGGGCGACATGTAGACCGGCGTGCCCATCAGCGCATTGACCGCGGTGTGCGCCTTGTTGACGGTATTGCCCTGCGTCAGCTTGGCGATGCCGAAGTCGAGGATCTTGACCCGCTCACCACTCGGCGCGATCGGGTCGTCGATCAGCATCAGGTTTTCCGGTTTGAGGTCGCGATGCACGATGCCGACCCCGTGCGCCACCGTCAGCGCGTCCGCCACCTGCCAGGCGATCTGCAGCGCCACGGCGGGCTCCATCTTTTCTCCGTGCTCGCCCAGGTCGGCGATGCGCTTGGCCAGGCTGACGCCGCGCAGGAACTCCATCACCAGATAGCCCGCGCCCTGCGGCGTGTGCCCAAAGTCCGACACCTGCACGATGCTGGGATGGTCGATGCGATTGGTGGCCCGCGCCTCGTTGAAGAAGCGGTTCATCGCTTCGCGATCTTTGGCTAGGCCCTCGTGCAGGACTTTCAGGGCGACGCGGCGCTCGATCGTCTCGTGAATCGCCTCGTAGACGGAGCCCATGCCGCCCTGCCCAAGCAGGCGCACGATGCGGTAGTTGCCAAGGACGTCGCCAGGATTCATGTCGGCCCCGGACCGCGCCTCCCCCCGCCGGGTGGCAGTCGCCCCCGGCTGCGCTGCGCCCGGGATGCCGCAGGGGCCCCCAGGGGGGCAGACGCGAGAAAAGGTCAGTAACGGTCCGAGCTGATTATCGCACAAAGCGACAGGGCGATGTCGGGCCCCGCACGGGGACCCCCCTACCGACTGCGACTAGCCGGCGGCGGCGCGCTAGAGCGGAACCGTCAGACCCAGGTTCGCAAAACCGGCCCCGCACAGCAGGCCACAGCCCGCCGGGGCGTAGGGATCGTCGGCGGAAAACGGAATGCCGAACTGCCAGCCGACGGCGCTGTCGGCGAACCACATGCCGCCCGAAAGCTCGACGACGCTGCGCGACAGCCGCTCGCCAATCGCCCCCATCACCCCGCGCAGGATCGACAGCCGCCACTTGATCTGCAGCTCGCCGGTGTAGCTGGAATACGTACCCAGCTTCACGTCGGAGGTATAGATCTTCTCTTCCGCGCCGGACCCCATGGGATCGCTGCACTCCTGCCAGCTGATCGGCGCGTTGTAAAACGGCACCGCTGGGTGAATGCCGGGGCGCTCGGGCGCTTCGGCGCGATAGAACTGCGCCTGGCTCTGGCCGTAGTAGCTAAACAGCGTGCGCAGCTCGACGGGGCCGACCGGTAGCGAGACCGCCACCTCGGGCTGCACGGCGCGCATGCCCCAGCAGTCGGCGTGGATGCGCAGGCCAGGACGCAGCGTCAGGTGCGGCACCAGCTGACTGGGCAAGAGCGACATGTGATGCAGCGACAACCCGACGACATGACGCACGCGGAAGTTGGGCAGGCTCTCGGCCTCTAGCCGCTCACCGCCGACGAAGATCGGGCGATAGGGGTTTTCTTGAAAGCCCTTGCTGATCGTCACTTCGTAGCTAACGGTGGCCAACAGTCGTCGGTGCAGCACCTGCGAAAACGCCCCGACAAGGTGGATCATGTGCAGCTCGCCCATCAGCAGGTAGCCGGTCGGTCCCAGGCGCTTGCCGACGGTGTTGTGGCTATAGTCGCCGCCGAAGAGCAGCGTCGTGTTGTCGCGAAACAGGCTCAGGTTCAGGCGCAGCCCGGCCGCGTGCGAAAAGTAGTCACTCTCGGTCGAGTAGCGATAGCTGGCCGACAGCTTGTGCTTGCTGCCGCGTCCTAGCGGCACCGCGACGTTGACACCGGCCTCGTGCCGCATCTCGGTAAACGGCATATCGGCCGCCGCTCCCGAGGCGACTGAGGCCGAGGTGATGGCATCGAGCAGATAGTGCCCCTGCAGCGAGACCCCCGACGGCAGATCCTGGCGCACATCGACCGAGGGATTGAGCACGCGGGTGTTGCGATCGCGCCAGTAGTTGCCCCGGAAGCTGACCTCGCCGCTGGGGTTCTGCGGGATCTGCTCGGCGCGCGCCGCCCCCGCCCACAGGCTGACGAACAGCAGCAGCGCCGACAGTGCGCGGGACAGCGGAGCGCGATGCGCGCCTAGTTGCAGCCGCACCCGCCACCTGCCGTGGTGAAGCCCCCCTCGCTGCCGTGCCGCGAGCCCTCCCAGTGACCGCGGAACTGCAGCTCTAGCAGATCGCCGAAGCCGGCCGCCATGCAGCGCTCGGACAGGTGCTCTCGCTGATACGGCTTGACCGGCGCGCAGCTACCCAATAGCGGCAGCAGGGCCAGCGCAGCCACGGCCCGCCAAGCGCCGCGCGCTCGGGCACGAGACAGGCAAGGCGGGGGATAGAGGCTCAGCATGCGCGGCGTTTTATCACGCCGACCCGCCCGGCAAAAAGAAAAACCCCCGTCGCATATCGCCTGCGGCAAAATGCCGCCTCGGCGCCGCCGTAGAACAGCCGAGAGCGGCCAGCCTTACATGCAAATGACTTGCATCTCGTACGACGATCGCATCTGGGTGACTGGCCATCGTGGGCTCTTGGGCGGTGCCCTGCATCGCCACCTGCTGGGGCGCGGCTATCGCCAGGTGCTGACCCGCACTCGCGACGAGCTCGATCTGCGCGACGGGGCGGCGGTGGCGCGCTTCCTGGCGGCCGAAAAGCCGAGCGTGATCTTTGCAGCCGCAGCGCGCGTCGGCGGCATTGTCGCCAACAGCCAGCACGGCGCTGAGTTCCTGCACGACAACCTGCAGATGCAAAACAGTGTCATCTGGGGCGCGCATCAGGCCGGCGTGCGGCGCCTGATTTTTCTCGGCAGCAGCTGCATCTACCCGCGCCTCGCCCCCCAGCCCATCGTCGAAAGCGCCCTGCTCAGCGGTCCGCTGGAAGTCACCAACCGCCCCTACGCCATCGCCAAGATCGCCGGGCTGGAGCTGGTCAACACCCTGCGCCAGCAGTACGGCCGCGACTACCTGTCGGTCATGCCGACGAACCTCTACGGCCCGGGCGATAATTTTCATCCCCGCGACTCGCACGTGCTGCCGGGACTGATCCGCCGCATCGTCGAAGCTCACGACGAGGGCGCCCCCGAGGTCGTGGTCTGGGGCAGCGGTACCCCCCTGCGCGAATTCATGCACGTCGCCGACTGCGCTGCTGCCATCGTCTGGCTGGCTGAGCACCTCGACCGCGAGCGCCTGACCCAATCGGACATCGGACAGGCCGGCCTGTCGCACATCAACTGCGGCAGCGGGCAAGAAGTCCCCATCGGCGAGGCCGCAGCGCTGATCGCTGAGCTGGTCGGCTATCGCGGCCAGCTACGCTTCGATCGCGACAAGCCCGATGGCACCCCGCGCAAGCGACTCGACTGCTCGCTGCTTTCCGAGCTGGGCTTCCGGCCACAGATCTCGCTGCGAAAGGGCCTGCAAGAGACCCTCGCCTGGTTCCGCGCCCAAAAGCAGGACGGCACCCTGCGAGCCAGCGCGGCGACGTAATCGCGCTAGTCAGCGCCGAGCATTTTGTGGATACTGCGCGCGATATGAAGGTTCTTCACGTTGCCTCGGAAGTTGCGCCGCTGTCGAAGACGGGCGGCCTGGGAGACGTTCTTGGTGCGCTGCCGCGTGCCCTCTGCCAGACCGGCGAAGCGTCGGCCTGTGTCGTCTCGGCGCGCTATGGCTCGCTGAATCCCGGCGAGTTCGGCATGGCGCAGCGCCTGCGCAAGCTGGCCGTACCGCTCGCGGGTGAGACCTACGAGGTCACGCTGTACGAGGGCCGCCTGCCCGGTCCCGGTGCCAACGTCCCGCTTTATCTGATCGATCATCCGCTGTTCAGCGAGCGCCCCGGCATCTATGGCCCGCCTGACCAACCCGGCCACGACTACGGCGACAACTGGCGACGCTTTGCCCTCTTGTCGCGCGCCGCGCTGAGCCTGGCCGCGACGTTCGATCTGCGCCCCGATGTCGTGCACGCGCACGACTGGCCGACGGCGATGGCGGTCTACTACGCCCGCACCGGCCAGCACGAGCTGGGGCGTCGCTTGGCGACCGTCTTTACCGTGCACAACCTGCTGTTTAAGGGCCTGTGCTCCCTGGGCGACGCCGCCAGCCTCGGCGTGAGCCTGCAGGATCTGGGACCCGAGGGGGTCGAGTTCTGGGGCCAGGCCGCCTTCATCAAAGCGGGTCTCAAGTTCGCGCACCGCGTCACCACCGTCAGCCCGACCTACGCCAACGAGATCCGCACGCCGGAGTTTGGCTATGGCCTAGAAGGCGTCATGTCGGCGCTCGGCGATCGCCTGGTCGGCATCCTCAACGGCGCCGACTACGAGCGCTGGAGTCCCTGGAGCGATCCCTACCTGCCGGCCCGCTATGGCCTGCCGCCCGAGCGCGCCGACGGCGACGACGAGAAGTGGACCGCCGCCCTGGCTGGCAAGGCCCGCTGCAAGGCCGAGCTACAGCGCGAGCTAGGGCTGCCGCCGCGACCGCGCACCCCGCTCCTCGCGACGATCTCGCGCCTGACCGATCAGAAGGGCATCGATCTGATCTGCGCGCTGCTCGAAGCCGATCTGCTGGCCGGTGCCGAGTTCCAGTGGGTCATCCTCGGCCGCGGCGAGTCGTGGCTGGAGGATCGCCTGCGGGGCCTGGCGAGCCGCTACCCCAACCGGCTGGCCTTGCGCCTGGCCTTTGACGAGTCGCTGTCGCACCGCACCGAGGGTGGAGCCGACTTCTTCGTCATGCCCTCGCGCTTTGAGCCCTGCGGTCTGAATCAGCTGTACAGCATGCGCTACGGCACGCCGCCGATCGTCCGCAGCACCGGGGGCTTGGCCGACACCATCGTCGATTACGACGCGCGCTCGAAGTCGGGCACCGGCTTCTGCTTTACGACCTACGACGCCGGCGCCCTGGCCCACACCATCCGCCGCGCCCTGTCCGCCTACAGCGGCGATCCCAGCGCTTTTTTGGGCCTGGTTCGTCGGGCCATGCGGGCCGACTTCAGCTGGGCGCAGTCGGCGCGCACCTATCTTCACGTCTACAAGCAGGCGCTCCTCGACAGCCACGGGGGGTAGCGGCGAGTGGAGCTTTCGCACCTTCGCTACTTCCTGGCCATCACCCAGGCCGGCAGCATCAGCGCTGCCGCCAAGCGACTGCGCATCAGTCAGCCCGCCCTGACCGTCGCCATCCATCAGCTTGAAAAAGAGCTGTCCTGCACGCTGTTTCACCGCGACCACAGCGGCGTCACGCTCACGGGCGTCGGCGCTGAGCTAGGCCGACACGCCGAGCAGATCTTTTCGCTGCTCGAGCACGCGCAGCAGGAAGTGCGCGCCCTGCAGCACGGCGCCCTCGGCCGCTTTGTGCTCGGCTGTCACGAGTCGCTGGGGGCGTATTTTCTGCCCGGCTTCATGTCCGGCTTCTGGCGCAGCGAGCCGCGCATCGAGCTCTCGCTGTGGAACGCGCCCTCGGCCGCCGTCGAGGACGCGGTCGTCGAGCGCAAGGTCCACTTCGGCCTGGTGGTGAACCCTCGCCGCCTGCCCGATCTGGTGATCATCGATCTGTTCCACGATGCCGTCGATCTGTTCATCGCCACGCCCCCCGATGGCAGCCTCCCGTCGCTGGCCGAAGCCATTGCGCGCGTCGTCGAGGGACCGATCATCTACGCCGGCCGCGTCATGCAGTGCACCGAGCTGATCGAGCGCTTGGCCGGCATGCAGGTGGCCTCGCATCGCCTCCTATCCTGCGGCGATCTAGAGCTGGTCAAGAGCCTGGCTTTGTCGGGCATCGGCGTCGCCCTGCTGCCGCGTCGCGTCGCCGCCTATGGTCAGCGCGGCCGCCTGACGCGCCTGCATCCCGAGCTGCCCAACTTTCCCGACACCATCAGCCTGGTGTATCGCGCCGATCTGCCCCGTACCGTCGCCACTGGGCGGCTAAAAGATGCCCTGGTGGCGCACGGTCGCGCGCTCGATCGGCTGGGGGATGCGCACGATCCGCATGAGCACCCGCCGGCCACCACGCTGACCCCGCTGCCCGCCGAGCGCATCGATCCGCGGCCGTTGGGCACCACCAGCAGCCGGACGCCCACCGCGCGTCGCCCGCGGAGCAAGAAGTAGCGCGCATGCCGCTCCTGCGCGATCTCTACCTGCGTTTTTCGCGGGCACGTCAGCGTCGAGCCCTGCCGCCACCGCGCCGCTTTCGCTACGAGCGCTTCGGCGGCATCGCTCAGCTCGGTGGTCGTCTGGGCATGCCGCAGGCCCTGGTCTTTATCGATCATGATCGGGCCCGCGCCCTGGGCTACGACCACCCTCCGAACGATCTGTGGCCGACGCGAGAATCCGAAGGTGGCACCGCAAACGATGGCCACGATGCGGCGACGATCGACGCACTCCTCACCGAGCCGCTCTCGGCTCCGCTGGAAGCCCACCTGCAGCTTACCAATCGCTGCGCCGCCGGCTGTCAGGGCTGCTACACCGGCGCCACCGCCGAAGGATCGCCCGGTGAGTGGGGCCTTGCCGATTGGTGTCGCGCCCTCGATGAGCTGGCCGCAGCCGGCGTCTTTCACGTCGCGCTCGGCGGTGGCGAGTCCGCGCTCCTCCCCTGGCTCGGCGAGCTTCTGCAGCACGCACGGAACCGCGGCATCGTCCCCAATCTGACGACGAGCGGCCTGTATGAAGACGCCGTGCTCGATCGCCTGTGCGGCTGGGCGCGCAGCGGCTTGTTCGGCCAGATCAACGTCTCGCTCGACGGCGTCGGGCCTGACTATGCCCGCGTCCGCGGCTTTGACGGCTTCGGGCACGCCGATCGCGCCCTCGTCGCGCTGCGTCGGAACAGCCCCGACGTCGGCATCAACTGCGTGCTGACTCGCGCCACCTTCCCCACCGTCGCGACGCTCTTTGCCTACGCCCGCCGGCGCAGCGCGAATGAGATCGAGCTCCTGCGCTTTAAGCCAGCCGGCCGCGGCGCCCGTCGCGAGGTCTATGCCGAGAGCCGCATGAGCGATGAACAGCACCGCGAGCTCTTGCCGACCGTGCTGGCCCTCAGTCGTCGCCATCGCCTGCGCGTGCGGCTCGACTGCTCGTTTACGCCGATGGTGGCCTATCACCAGCCCGCGCCGGAATTAATGCAATTCCTTTGCATTTATGGCTGCGCGGCGGGCGATCTGTTGGTCGCGGCGCGCAGCAGTGGGGCCTTGTCGGCCTGCTCGTTTTTCCCATCAACCCCGGCGCGCATCGATGCCCTGCGCAGCTATCGCGACAGCCCCGACTCGTTCGCCAGCTTCCGCCGCTATCGCGCCGCCCCGCCCGAGCCCTGTCGCAGCTGCGAGTACCAGTCGCTCTGTCGCGGAGGCTGTCGCGCCGTCGCTGTCCACCTGCATCACGATCCGCAGACCCCCGATCCCGAGTGCCCGCGCGTCCTTGCCTACCGGGCCCAGCCGGGCACGTCTCCGCCAGCTGATGTGCCTGCCGCAGCGGCCGAGTCGGGGACGGAGCACGCCAAAAAACGACTCCCCGTGCTAGCGTAGGCCCACCCATGTCGCCCGTCGCCGATTCCCTGCTGTCGGCTGTCTCGTCTTCGCTTTCGCCCAGCCTGGGCCCGGTGTCGCCGCCGCGCGCCATCTTCGTCGTGTCCGATGCCACCGGCGAGACCGCCGAAAAGGTCGTGCGCGCCGCCCTGTCGCAGTTCGAGATCGCCGAGGTCGATATCGACCTGCGCGTCTTCCCGCACCTCCGGCACGAGCACGACGTCGACACCGTGGTGCGCGAAGCCCAGACCGCCCACGCTCTCATCGTTTCGACGCTGGTTCGCGCGGAAGAGCGCGAGCTCTTGTTTCTGCGGTGCAGCGAGCACACCGTGCCCTGCGTCGATCTGCTCGGCTCACTGCTCGGCTCGCTGGCGGGATTTTTCGGCGTGCAGCCGCGCGGCATTCCGGGCCTCTTGCACACCGTGTCGACCGGCTACTTCCGCCGCATGGAAGCCATCGAGTTCACCGTGCACAGCGACGACGGTCGCGAGCCCGATGCCCTGCTGCGCGCTGATCTGGTGCTGGTTGGGGTCAGCCGCACCTCGAAGACCCCGCTGTCGATTTATCTCGCGCAGAAGGGCTTTAAGGTCGCCAACGTGCCGGTGGTTCTCGACGTGCCGCCACCGCCTCAGCTGGCCGAGGTCGCGCCCGAGCGCGTCTTTGCTCTCACCATCCAGCCCGAAGCGCTGCTCGCCATCCGTCGCCAGCGCCTGCTGCGCATGCACATGGATCTGGTGCCCGACATGAGCTACGGCCAGCGCGAGCACATCCTGCGCGAGATCTATTTCGCCCGCTCGCTGTTCGCCGCCCACCCGCGCTGGACGGTGGTCGACATCACCGGCAAGGCCATTGAAGAGACGGCGGCCGACATCCTGCGCGCCTTCTCCGCCTCGCAGGGACGGCAGGCCCACTCTCCCCTCCCCTCCGACGCTGACAAGTAGGAACGCCGATGAAAGCCATTCCCGGTCGCCTGTTCATCCTTGGCTTCGCGCTGGTCATCGCCTGCGTCGCGGCCATTGGTTTCCGCACACTAAGGCAGGCCCAGGATCGACGCTTTGCCGTCAGCCTGCGCGCCGAGCCCGCTGCCAACGCGCCCGATGAGCTGCCGCTGGGTCGCTCGTTGGTGGTGCGCATCGAAAAGCGCACCGCGGGCCGCTCGCAACAGGGGGCTTGGGCCTTCTTGCTCGACGGCAGCGGCGGTTTGCTCGCCGACCTGCAGCCGCTGACCCCGCGCACGCTGGAAAACGGCAAGACGGTGGAAGAGACGATCTTCCCGCCGCTGACCAGCCCCCCCGCCGGGCGACAGATCGCGGCGGTGGTCGTGCGCATGCCCAAGGAGCAAGAGTCCGCGATGCGCGAGCACATCACGCAGATCCTCACCGCGGTTCGCACCCGTCGCGGTCAGCTGCGCGAGGCCTTCGGCAACCTGCTGCCCACCATGCGTCGCCTAGGTGGCCACGCCGAGCTGGTGCAAGGCCAAGTCCCCGCCAGCCCCTCGCCTTAGGGCTCGCAGCCCAGCGGTTCACAAATGCAAGCGATTTGCATTTGCGATCGCGCAAGAAATGCAAGCGACTTGCATTTCGGATCGCGCAGGAGATGCAAGCGACTTGCATTTTGGATCGGCGCCGCGGCCCCCTGCCCACGGTGCTAGATGCCGAAGCGCACCAGCACGCGCGGTCCCACCGTCAGATAAATCGGGATGCGCGACAAGTCGGTCAGGAAGGCGTGATAGCGAATGGCGACGCCCACTGCCCAGCGCCGCGTGATCAGATAGTCCGCGCCCAGCCCCAGCGCCGCTCCGAGGTTGATCGAGTGCTCGACCTTGCCCATCTTGTCCATCGGGCTCGGGTCGGTGCGGCGGTAAAGGCCCAGCACACCGAGGTTGGCCTCGAAGAACGGCACGATGCGCACGACATCCAGCGCGTACACCACACCCGCCGAGGCCTGCCAGGTCACAAGCTGCCCGCCGGGATCCATCTTCTGCGACGGATCATCGGGGACCACCGGCGAGAGCGGATGCGCCGTCGCCCCCGCCAGAAGCTGCACCCCCACCGCATCGGTGATGCCATAGCCCAGGTGCAGCGTGCCCCCGCCCCCGTGCGCCGAGCGGTCCTCGAGATACGTGAGGCCGTACATCGGCTGCAGGCCCAGCGAAAACTCGCGCTGCTCGGCCCGCGCAGAGGACGACGCGAGCACCGCGCTCAGCCCAAGCAGAGACAGACCGCCAGACAGCCACGCCTTTTTTGGCACAGCCGAGAGACCCGAGAGACGATCGCGACGAGGCATAAGAGGCTCATGCCTATCACGCCCGGCGGGGATTTTGCCAGCGCTCCGCGGTGAGCCCGCCGTTTAG
>DAORCZ010000148.1:0-12245 GCA_035345735.1 Pseudomonadota bacterium
TGAAGCGAGCATCCCCATCGCTGATTTTACAAGCGCAGCGACGAGCGATCAGCACCTTTTGTTTACGTAGCAGCCCGCGCCAGGCGCGGACCGGCGGTCCCCCGGGAGCCTCCGTCGGAGGGCTAGGGGCAACGGCGTGGCGTTGGGGCGGGGAGGGGGATGCCGTTGGGGTCGCGGTGCCGGTCTTTGCTCTGCGGGTCCGCGCAGAAACGGCTGCCTGGCGGCGTTGCGGTTCGTTACGGCTTCTTTTCGGGGGGCGGCTTGAGGGCAGCGATGCGGTCGTAGAAGTGATCGTAGAAGTCGACCCGGCGGGCTTCGCGCCCGCTGGCTTCGCCGGGCTTGCCGGCGTCGGTCTCGGCCTTGAGCGCGGCGCGCTCGGCGGCGGTGTTGTCGCGACTCAGGGCATCCAGCGTGGCCCGCTCGGAAGCGACGAGGGCGGCCTGTTTTTCCAGCTCTTCTTTGCCGGCCCCCTTCGCTTCCATGGCGTGCAGCTTGGCCTCGGCGTTGTCGACCAGCGATGGATACTGCTGGCGGGCGCGCAGGAACTCGATCATCGGCTCGCCTTCGCCGATCGACTTGGGATTGATGTGCTCGTGCGCGCTGAAGTGCGGCAGCGTGGCCTTGGTGTAGCTGTTGGGGTTGGTGTCGCCCTTGCCGTGCGAAGACAGCGAGTTGATGTCGAGGTGGTGATCGGTCGCCAGGCTCTGCGTCAGATTCCACACCGAGCGCTTCTGCGCGCCGGTGACGTCTTCGTAGATGGTGTTGTCGTTCGCTTTGCTGATGCCAGCGAGCGTCTTGTCGTCGTAGCCGAGCAGGCGCTCTTTGAACTCGGGCGAGAGGTTGAGGTTTTCGAACTGCTTGCGGATCGGCGTCTTTTTGCCCGCCGGATCAAGGTGCACACCCGGGCCGACGACCTCGATGCCGATGGTCGACGAGTTCCATCCCGCCGCGTGCGAGACCAGCCCATCGGACGGCGTCACCAGCATCGGCTTGCCGCTCTCATCGATGAGGTACTGCGCGGCGATGCTGCTGCCCTTTTTGATCCGCTCCTTATACGTGTCCAGGGTGTTCTGCGCGCTGCTGCTTTCGGTGCGGTGCAGGACGACGCCCTGCGTGGTGTCGCGCTTGCTACGGGCCAGGCCGCCGTAGGTGCCGGTCAGATCCTCGACCCCGGGATAAAGGCCCGGGACCTTGGGCTTGCTGGCTGCCTCCGCCGCCTCCGCCGCTGGAGCCGACGGCTGTCCCGCCCCGAACATCTGCCCCAGCGAGTGCTGCATGTCCGGCGTCAGCGCGCCGCCCGGCCCATGCAGACCCGCGGCGGGCGTGGCGGCTGGATGCGGGCCATGACCCGCGGGCTGCCGACGGCGCTCGACCTCCGGATCCCAGGGTGAGCGGTGCTCGGCGCCGTGCTCGCGTTCGACTTGCTGCTGCATCGAGTTCCCCCTGCCTCTTGCGCCCCGCGTGCCCGCCCCCGGCCACGACACAGAGCGACCTGGAGTTATCGGCAGCGGAGCCGCCCGGGTTGTCGCGGCGGCCGCGTCGCGCAGTCGCCCAGACGGGCCCCGACAGCCAGAACCTAGGCGCGACCGAAGCGGCGCTCTAGCTCACCGCGGGTGAGGCGGACGAGGACGGGGCGGCCGTGTGGGCAGTAGGGGCTGTAGTGGGTCTCGTCCATCGCCGACAGCAGGCCCCGCACCTTGGCTTCGTCGAGGACGTCGCCGGCGCGCACGGCGGAGTGACAGGCCATGGTGGCGAGCAAGAGGTCGGTGCGGGCGGACAGGGTCTCGCTGCGGCCGTGCTCTTCGAGGTCGTCGAGCACCTGACGCAGCAGGGATTCGGGATCGCGGAGGGCGGTGGCGCCGCGGCCATAGCTGCCGAGATCGGGGGCGGCCTGTAGCGCGAAGCTGCGTCCGCCGAAGGGCTGAAGCTCAAAGCCGAGCTTGGTCAGCTCGTCTTGGAACTCACCGATCAGCGCCACGCGACGGGGATCGAACTCTAGGCTGACGGGAAAGAGCAGGCGCTGGGCGGCCAGCGGGGCCTGGCGATGGGCGGCCCGCAGGCGCTCAAAGACGACGCGCTCGTGGGCGGCGTGCTGATCGATCAGCAGAAGCTCATCGCCCTGCTCGCACAGGAGGTAGGTGCGATAGAGCTGACCGAGATAGTTCGCCGCCGCAAGCTGGAGCAGCGGGGGTGGACCTCCCTCGCGCGGGCTTGCTTCGTGGGCGTTAAGAGGCGCGCTCGCAGGTGGCTGGTCTAGGCTGGGCAGCGACGATCCGGCGGCGACTGGTGCGGCGGCCAAGGCTGCGATTGCGGAGGGCGCTGGGCCGGCTGCTGCCTCGCTGTCGTCCTCGCAGGCGCCGTCGTCGGTGCTGCCTGCCCCTTGCGACGGCGGGGCCTGGCCGCTCTTTTCGCCGTCCTCTTCCACGGGGGCGTAGAGCCCCATGGCTTGGCGCAGGCGGGCCCGATGTTCCGCGAGTCCGCTCGACGGGGCAAAGGCCGTAAGCGGCAGCTGATGTTCGGCGCTGCGTGGCCGCTGGCTGGCCGGTGGGCTGGCGGCGCTGCTCGCCGAGGCACTGCCGGGCGATAGGCCGTAGGCAGGGCGGGCTTCCGCGAGCACGGGCGTTGTCGCGCCGACGGTGTAGACGCGCTCGGCGCCGACGGCGGGGGCGAGCTGGGCGGCCGACTCTTCCGCCCGCACACCACGCAGCCAGGGCGCTTTGGCGGCGACTCCGCGCGTCGCTTCGCGCACCAGGCTGTAGACCGCATCGGCCTGCGACAGCCGCACTTCGAGCTTCTGCGGGTGGACGTTGACATCGACGGTGGCGGGGTCGAGCGTCACGTGCAGGACGAGCAGCGGATAGCGCCCTTTTTCCAAGAGCTCGCCATAGCCCGACAGCGCGGCGTGCAGCAGCGAGCGGTCGCGGACAAAGCGGCGATTGACCAGCAGAAAGACGTTGCGCGGCACGGCCGTGCTGTCGCTGGGGGCACCGACGTGGGCCTCGACGGCCATGCCACTTACCGCCGCGTGACCCTCGAACAGCATCGGCGGGCCGACGACTTTGCCGCGGGCCGCCAGCGCTGCTCGCGAGCGTTCGAGTGCACTCTTCTGCGGCGGCAGATCGAGGCTGATCTTGCCCTTCTGGCGCAGGCGAAAGTGCACGCCGGGGAAGGCCAGGGCCAGGCGCAAGAGGGTCTCGGCGATGTGGCTGCTCTCGGTGCTCTCGCTCTTCATGAACTTCAGGCGAGCCGGCACGTTGTAGAACAGATCGCGCACCTCGAACTGCGTGCCGATCGGGCCGCCGACTTCGCGGCTGGGGCTCTGCTTCTGTCCGCCTTCGATGAGGATGCGATAGGCCGACAGGGCATCCTGCGAGCGGGTCGTTAGGCAGAGCCGCGACACCGAGGCGATCGAGGCCAGCGCCTCGCCGCGAAAGCCCATGGTTTCGAGGTGAAACAGATCGTCGGCGGAGCGCAGCTTGGAGGTCGCGTGGCGCAGCAGGCACAGCTCGGCATCTTGCGGGCTCATGCCCGATCCGTCATCGGTGACGCGCACCAAGGACAGACCGCCGCCTTCGATATCGACATCGATGCGACTGGCCCCGGCATCGAGCGAGTTTTCCACCAGCTCTTTGACCACCGACGCCGGGCGCTCGACGACTTCGCCCGCGGCGATCTGGTTAGCGAGCTCTTCGGGCATCAAGGCAATACGCGACACGCAGGCTCCTCCAAAGTGCGCCTATTGCTGGCAAAGTCGCGGCGACAAGTCAATCGTCGGCGCGGCCCGCGATTCGGCATGTCGCCTGCGCTGTGCGATCGGTCTTGCGACTCGGCGCGCCTCAAAAAACTGAGCCCGGCCTCAAAGTTTCGCCGGCTCGTCCTCGACTTGCCGTCGAGCGCTCGCGTTTTTCCCCCGCCAGCGAGCGTCTGACAGCCCCTTGCAAGCCTGGCACGCCCCCTGCTTAATGCTCTGCCATCGCGTTCTCTCTGTCGGTTTAAGGAGCACCCCATGTCTTCGCTGTCGTCTCCCCGTCGTCCCCGCCTCCTGGCCTCGCGTTCCAGTCGGCTTTTGGCCCTGACCTGTGGCCTGGGTCTATCGAGCCTGGCCCTGGGCCTGTCGGCGCCGCCGCCCGCTGAAGCCTGTGGCTGCTTTGCACCGCCGGATCCGTCGGTGCCGATCGTGCAAGCGGGCGAGCGCATCCTGTTTGCGCACAAAGACGGCGTGGTGACGGCGCACATCCAGATCCAGTACCAGGGCAAGCCCGGCGACTTTGGCTGGCTCCTGCCCTTGCCGGCGGTGCCGACCGATCGCAACGGCAAAGACGGCATCGAGCTGGGTGTCGATGAGCTGTTCACGCAGCTGATCTCGACGACGCAGCCGAAGTACCGCATGAACCGCGTCTACGAGCAGTGCGGCAGCGGCCTGTCACGCAACGCCGCCTTCGGGGCCAGCGAAGCCGCCGGCTCAGCCGCCGACGGTATCGGGGGCGACATGGGGGCCCCGCCGCAGGCCCCGACTCCGCTGGTCATCAAGGACAGCATCGGGCCGTACGACTACGCCGTGCTGAAGGCCGACAGCAAAGACCTGATGTTCAACTGGCTGAAGGACAATAAGTACTTTGTCCCGACCGGCACCGAGGGGGCGGTAAACCCCTATATCCGTCCCGGCGCCTACTTCCTGGCGCTCAAGCTGAAGGCGGGGCTGTCGGCCGGGGACCTGCAGCCGGTGGTGCTGCGCTACAAGTCCGATCTGCCGATGATCCCGATCATCCTCACCAGCGTCGCCGCGACGCCGAACATGGGCGTGCAGGTGTGGATGCTGGGCGCCGGCCGAGCGATTCCGCGCAACTTCTATCACACCGTCATCAACGACGCGCAGATCGACTGGCTGACGGCCGGCCGCAACTACAACGACGTGATCATCAAGGCGGTCGGTGAAGCCGAGGGCAAGCACGCCTTCGTCACCGAGTTCGCCGGCTCGCCGCAGGTGATGCGCGGCGTGCTCGATCGCCCCGGTCGCTTCGATGCGCTGCCTTCGCTTTCGACCACCACCGACCCGGTGACCTTCGTTGAAAAGGCGCTGGGCATGTTCACCCTGAACAGTCAGCTGACCACCCTGCTGTCGCGCGCCCTGCCGCTGCCGGCGGCGCTGGCCGCGACGGGCGTGACGCCGGCGACCTACTACCAGCAGATTCGCTTCTACCTGCAGACCGATCGCGTGCAGCATCCCGAGAAGTACACCGACATCGCCGCATCGCTCGCCGACTTCCCGAACCAGGCCCGGCCGCTCGCCGACGACCTGCGGACGAAGATCGCCGAGCCGACGCTGGATGCGGCGGCGCTGTTCAACCAGCACTCGACCATGACCCGGCTCTACAGCACGCTGTCGCCCGAGGACATGAACAAAGATCCGGTGTTCAGCTACAACCCCAGCCTGCCGCCGTACCCCAACGAGCACACCGCCACCCTGACCTATCACTGCGGCGGCTTCTTCTCGTCGCAGCGCTATAGCTCGGCGACGCTGGAGCTGCCCTCGGGCCTGCACCGCGAGTTTTCCATCGATCAGGTAAACGGCGGCACCTACCCGGCGATCGATGCGCCCTACAGCGAACAGATCCAGATCCTGCGCGAGACCGGCGAGCCGGAGATCGTCGTCGACAACAGCGACGCCATCCGCCGCGCCCTGGGCCTAGGCGGCTGTTCGCTCACCGGCATCGCCGCCCGCTCGACCGGCCCCAGCGTGGCCACTTCGCTGAGCCTGCTCCTCGGCGCCGGTGCCCTCGTCGCCCTGCGCGGTGCCCGCCGCCGCCGCGCAAGCCGCTAGCTTTTGCGGCCTGCGCCCGCTTGCTCTCTCCTCCCCTCCCCGCCGTGGGCTTTGCGCTAGCAACCCCAGGCTGGCTGCCCTCTCCTAAAGCTCGATGGTGTAGTAGCTGCGGGCCTCGGTGCCGTGTCGAAAGCGACCATCCGCTTGCCATGGGCCCTCGGGATTCGGGCGACAGCGTGAGCGCACCGTCAGCGTCGGGCCCGCAAAGCAGAGGATCTGGTACTGCAGCGGCACTCCCGAGCGCCACTCCTTGGTGGGAGCCCCGAAAGTCCCCGCTCCGATCACCTGGACCTTGCGACCTTCGACGACGATCTCATAAGGATGCAGGCCGAACTGGGGGGCGTGCACATGGCCATGCAGCGCCAGGCGAAAGCCGGCTTGCGCCAGCCGATCCAGAAAGCCGCTATTTTTGATGCGGTCTTCCCCGTCGCTCTGTACAGGGTGATGGAACACCGCGACCTTAAGCCAGTCGCGATAGGTGGCCTCGCCTTGCAGCGTTCGCAGGGCCCGCGACAGAGCCTCGGCGTGGATGGCCGCGCGCCCACGATGCATCTGCAGGTGGTCGCACTGCCAGGCGGAATTCAGACCGAGAAACAGCAGCTTCTGCTCGGGAAACTCGTGGAGGATGGCTTGGCGATCGAAGTCCAGCGAATAGGGCTGGCCAGTCACCTCGGCATAACAGTCGGCGAAAGATTGGAAGCGCTCGCGATAGCGCTGGGTATTCGGCTGCTCTCGGACTTCTTTGCCGGGCCGGTCGCGCGTGTTTTCCGGATAGGCCTCCCGCGATACATCCCAGCTGCCATCGTGGTTGCCCGGCACCAGCACTAGCTGCTGTCGCGGGAGCTTCAAAATAGATCGCAGCTCGCGAAGGAACTCAGCGGCTTGTGCGAATTCGGCCGCGGTGGCGCGCTGTGTCAGATCGCCGGAGACAACGATGCCATCCAGCCGTGGGATCTCGGCCTTGAGATCCTGGAGATCGGCTTCGAGCGTCTGCAAGAACGTGTTGATCTGTCCGCTCTCGACAAAGTGCAGATCGGACAGGTGCAGGATGTACGAGCTTGGCAGCTTCAGCTCGACCTGCGGCGGTCTTTCGGCCGCACGGACCTGATGCTGGAAGTACAGTCCCCCTTCCTCGGACCATGTCACCTCCTGAGTGTCATGGCCGCTGTCGCGGATCAGCGCGGGCCAGCTCAGGTGAGCCAGATAGAAGGCCAGCTTGGGGTCCTCCATCGAGATGCGGCCGCTGTCGCGATCGTAGTGGAAGAGCTCGTGCAGCCTGGGCTCTGATTCGAAGCGCGCGTGCAGGTTGCTCTGTCCTAGCCAGGCACAGTCTTCCGACAGCGCGGGATAGCGCGCAGCTACGTCTGAGAGGCTGGTGGTGTCGGACATCGACGGATTGCGCTGCACTTCCGACAGATCGCGCTGCTCCTTGTGGCTGCTGCGCAGGAGCCAGAGCAGGCCCAGGGTGGCCCCCCGCGGGCGCTCGGCCCCCCGACAGCGCTGGGCCGCAAAGTGCTGCAACAGCTCGCCGAATACATGGTCGAATTCCTCACGCAGCTTCGCAACACCCAGGGCTGTCGTGGTCGGGATGAGCAGCGCGGTGGGCTCCAAGCAGGACATCCGCTGCCCTGCCAGGTCAGCCAGGTGAAAGCAGAGCTGCTGCGCGATCAGAAGGACGCCATCGGCCTGCCGGATGATCTCGGCCTTGTCCTGGAAGCGAAGGTTGGCGACGGACTCGCCGCGCTCAATGAGCTTGCTGACTTGGGTGTCTGGCTGCCGCCCCAGCGAGATCGAGGCGTAGCAGCTCGCCAGGTCTGGGCTGGTCCGCAGGAGCGAGCGGGCGATGGGGTTTACGCCAATGACGGTGACCTTGGCTTGCGGCTCACGTGCCGTGGATAGCAGCTTGATGACATCGGCCACTTGGGCCTTCAGCGCGGGCGGCAGGCGATGGAAGTCATCGATGATCAGGTGGCCGCGCAGCGCTCGATAGTCCTGGCACAGGGTCTGAAGATGCGCCTGTCGTCCGGGATCGCGCCCCTCGATCCACTCCTGGTGCGGTTTGCTGCCCAGCTCCTTGCCGAGCTCGTCGAGCGCCCAGCGCACAGCGGTCGTCTTGCCAATGCCCGAGGGCCCCTCAACGATGAGCCCGAGGCCCGGATGACCGGCCAGGTGGTCCTTGATCTCTACAAGCTGCGGCAGCGTCACCAGGTTATGGAGCGGGTACTGGCCAGGCCGTATGGGGAAGATGTCCCTAAGCGGAATCGGACGCCGGTCAGCCTCTGGCCCGGTAGGCAGCGCGGGCCCGGTCCTTGGCATCGCTGAAGCGGGAGGATTGACGACATTCGCGATGGCTCGGGCAATGTCAGCGAATGCCTGCTCGCGATCTGCTCGCGATAACGTGACCAGCGGTCGCCCGTTGGCTGGTAGCACCTGCAGGCGGCCCAAGGGCGTGTCCTGCCAGAGTGTTGGCCGTCCGATGATGGGGATCAGCACCGCACCATCGCGCTGCCGCTGCATCGCCTGCTTCAGAAAGCCATCCAGGAAGCCATCCTGTGCAAGGAGGGTAGAGCTGATCAGCACCAGGATGATCGTGGCCTCGGTGAGCTTTTGGGTGCGCACCTCGTGCACGGGTTCGCCGATAGGGATCTGGCTAGGATCGAAGATCGTAAGGCCGCTGCGGAGGCTCAGGAAGTGTAGATGTTGCAAGAGCTCGCGAGCGAGACCCTGATCGATGGGCGCGTGCTCTAGGAATAGCAGCGAGGGTCTGCTGGCTACCCCGGCTTGGCGCGGCTGCTCATCGCTGGCCTGGACCAGGGCGCGTAGCTGCAAGCGCTGCCTGGGATCTGCCACCCTCTCCAGGGCCGAGAAAAGCTGCTCCGGAGCCACTCGCGCAAGCAGCTCATTTTCGCACTCGATACGCGACATACCGGAACTGAACTGCCGATATACCGACGCGAAATAGTCGAGGACAAAGGCATGAAAATCGGAAGACGTTGGCAGTAGCAGGGCCAGGGCTTTGCGCAGGGCGTGGCGAGGGATCTCCGACATGGGCGGGATTCTATATCAGGGCTTGCCCAGCCCGCAGTCGGTCGGTCGCGGAGAGAAACGCGGGTGCTGCGCCTAGCTTTTGCCTGCCCCGCTGTCGTAGCCTGCCGCCGCCATCTCCCTCTCGCCCATGTCCAGCCTCTTAAAATCGTCCCTTCCGCGTCTGATGAAGCCGGGGACCCCGCTTGTGGTGGGGCAGGCGGTGCACATTGCGGGTCCTGATCATCACTACCTGACGCGGGTGCTGCGCTTGGCGGTGGGGGATGCGCTGCTCTTGCTCGATGGGCAGGGCAGGGTGGCGCAGGCGTGCATCACGGCGCTAGGGGGCGAGGCGCTGTCGGTCGAGCCGCAGCGCATCGAGCAGGCGAGTGGGGCGGGGCTGCCGGAGCTATGGCTGCTCTGCGGCATGCTCAAGGGCGAAAAGCATGACCTGGTGATCCAGAAGGCGACGGAGCTGGGTGCGGCGGCGATCGTCAGCGTGGCCTGTCAGCGCAGCATCCCGGCGCTGTCGGGCGAGCGGGCCGATAAGCGGCAGCTGCGCTGGGGGCGAGTGGCGGCGGCGGCCGCGCAGCAGTGTCGGCGACCGGGCGTGCCGCGCATCAGCCCACCGCTTGGGCTGGCGACAGCGCTGGCCGAGCTACCGGCCGGGCCGCGGTTCTTGCTGTCGGAGGGCGTGGCGCCGCCCTTGCGGGCTCTCCTCTCGCCGGTCTCCGACGGGGAAATCGGCGGGCAGGCACAACCCCTGAGTGAAGCCAGTCGGATGCGTACATCCCCTGGCTCTGGGGCGGTGGCGCTGCTGGTTGGCCCGGAAGGCGGGCTCACCGATGAAGAGATCGCGCTCGCTGGCGCGGCGGGCTTTGTCCCCTGCAGCATTGGGCCGCACATCCTGCGGGCCGAGACGGCGGCGATTGCGGCGCTGGCCGCAGCGACGGCGCTGCTTATGCAATAGCAGCCAAGCTGCGCTGTCGAATGTTGGCGATGGCGGCGGCGTAGTCCCCGCCGGAAAAGACGCCCGAGCCCGAGATCAGCCAGCGGGCCCCCGCGGCCACTACCTCGGCGCAGTTGTCGCCGGTGATGCCGCCGTCGATGGCGATCGCCACCTGATCCGTCAGGCCCTGCCGCGCCAGCATCGTCCGCAGCTCTGCGAGCTTGCGCAGCGACGAGGGAATGAAGCGCTGGCCGCCAAAGCCGGGGTTGACGCTCATCACCAGCACGGCGCGCAGGTCGGACAGGATGTACTCAAGCTGGCTCACCGGCGTCGCGGGATTGATGGCCACGGCGGGCTCGGCGCCGGCCTTGCGGATCTGCTGCACGGCGCGGTGCAGGTGCAGGCAGGCCTCGGGATGGATGTAGATCAGGTCGGCACCGGCCTCGGCGTAGGCGTCGATCCAGCGCTCGGGCTCGGTGATCATCAGGTGCACGTCGAGCGGCTTTGTCGTCGCGCGGCGCACCGCCTTGATGATCGGCGGGCCGAGCGTCAGGTTGGGCACGAAGTGGCCGTCCATGACATCGACGTGGATCAGGTCGGCGCCGGCGGCGCTTACGGCCTCGACCTCGGCGGCGAGACGACCAAAATCGGCCGACAGGATCGACGGTGCGACCCGCGGCTGGCTGGTCTGCCACAGCACCGGGGGCATACGTGTCGACGAGGAAGCCGGGGGAGGGAGGGGCGCCGGGGGAGGCGAGGAGTGCGCGGTCATGTTGAGGTCATCTCAGCGCAGGCGCGCGACAGACACAAGCCCGGGATCGCGGCGAGTTTTCTGCCGCCGGTCGCGGGGCGGAAATGATATGAAGTCCGGCGCCATGCAGCGTCGCAAACGCCCGTCTAAAGCCCCCCTGGCCCTGGCCCTTGTGGCCTGTTTGTTGGGGCTCTTGGCAGCGCGCGTGGCCCAGGCCGGCGATCCCGAGCTTCGCTGGCACAGCATCGAGACGCCGCACTTTCGCATCAGCTATCACGACCCGCTGGGCCAGGTCGCGCAGCGTCTCGCCATCCTCGCCGAGCGCGCGCACGGCAAGCTGGTGCCGGTCCTGGATCACAGCCCGCGCTTTCGCACCGAAGTGCTGCTGACTGATGACACCGACTTCAGCAATGGCTCGGCGACCGCGCTGCCGTTTCCGACGGTGCGGCTGTACCTGACGGCGCCCGATAGTCGATCCGAGCTGAACGACTTTGACGACTGGCTGACGGCGCTGTTTACGCACGAGTACACGCACATCCTGCACCTCGATACGATCAACGGCCTGCCGAAGTGGCTGAACTACCTGGCGGGCTTTGGCATCAACACGCTGTACGCGCCCAACCAAGTCCAGCCGCGCTGGTTTATCGAGGGGCTGGCGGTCTTTGAAGAGACCGAGAGGACGTCGGGCGGGCGGCTGCGCAGCGCGCTCTTTGACATGTACCTGCGGGCGCACAGCCTGGAGGGCAAGTTCCTGCGGCTGGATCAGGTCAGCAATCAGACGCGGCTGTTTCCGCGCGGCAACGTGCCGTACCTGTATGGCTCGGCCTTCCTGCGCTACATCGCGCAGAAGAAGGGGGCCGAGGTGCTGACGAAGGTGTCGCATCGCTACGGCGGCTGCTATTCGCCCGACTGCTGGCTGCCCTGGGGGATGAGCCGCGCCCTGCGTCGCTTCACCGGCACCACCTACGGCGCGCTGTACGACGGCTTTCGCAAGGAGCTCAGCGAGCGCTACACGGCGCAGAAGGGGGCCATCTTATCGACGCCGCTCGGGCAGGTGCAGCCGCAGCCGGCTTCGGGCTGGAAGACCGATGTCGATCGTCCGCTGTTCGAGCCGGATGGCCAGCACCTCTTGTGGCTGGAGAGCGATCCCTACCGCCGCCCGGCGCTGATGCGCCATGATCTATCGACCGGGCGCTCGACGGTGGAGCTGCTGATCGATGGGGCGAGCGGTCTGTCGCTGTCGCGCGATGGGCGGCTGGCCTTGATGGCGCGGCTCGGTTATTTCCGCGCCAACTTTTCGTTCAAGGATCTGGTGCTGTACGACCGCGCCGAGCAGCGCTTGATTGCGCTGTCGTCGGGCCTGCGCGTCGATCACCCGGACCTTTCGCCGGATGGCTCGCTGGCCTGCTTCGAAGTCAATGCGCTGGGCACGCGTCGCCTGGGCGTGATGGCGCTGCCCCGGCCCGCCGAGCGCAGCGGTGCAGAGCACACCGAATCGGCCGCCGCGGCGCTGGCCCTGTCTGCCGATGTCGATCCCCGCGCCGTCGCCGTGCCCGAGGTCTTTCGCGCCCGTGCGGCGGCCCCGGTGCGCTTTCCGCTGCCGCAGGATGACTTCTCGCAGGTCTACACGCCGGTGTTTTCACCCGACGGCCAGCACATCGCGTTTTCGTACTGGCAGCGCGGTGGCTATCGCGACATCG
>DAORCZ010000149.1:0-6747 GCA_035345735.1 Pseudomonadota bacterium
TCCGCTGCGGCCCCAGCCTCTGGAGCTCAGCGGGGAATTGATTTGTAAACACCTTCTGAGGGGGTGTTTACAAATTAGGCAGTAAGTGCCCTCGACGTGGCCTTGCTGCACGGCTGGGCCTCCGCGGACGCGGAGCCATTTTTTTCGACAGGGGGTGTCCGTGCCTGGGCATCCATCACCGGCTTGTCGAACGCATCGAGCTCCGCCCCTGTCCCCGCGATCGGTGCACGCGACAGGGCCTCGCTCGTTTCGATCTGCAAACACGAAGCTCACAAACTCTACCCGTAGGGGGAGTCTGTGTTTCTAGTGGCTGCAGCCATTCTTGGCTGTTACCTGGCTACGGCACCCAGACCGACATCAGCCGTCGAGCCAAGCGACACATCTGGCCCGCGCCGCCGTCACCAAGTTGGCTAGAATTTTCCTACACCATTCCCATTTCTATCGACTCTGGAGATTCTACGTGTCGAAGATCCGAGTTCTTGCGCAGAGTTCTGATTCCGCACGCTCCGCTGCCCAGCGGTCCCGCGGCAAGGTGGCCCCGCCGCCGTCTGCCACCCTGGCTGTTCAGCGCGACGCGAGCGGTGCCCCGTCCAACGCCAATAAGAGCTCCGCTGATGTCCACGCCGAGGCGCGGCGCGGTACCGCGGGTGCGGGCGGACCGCTGCCGTATTTCGACACCATCCAGCGCCTCTTTGGCCGCCATAGCGTCGCCCATGTCGTCGCGCACACCGACCGCCAGGCCGGGACCGCAGCACAGGCCATCGGTGCCGAGGCGTTCACGCTCGGCAACCACGTCGCATTCGCCGGCGCGCCGACGCTGCGCACCACCGCCCACGAAGCCGCGCACACCGTGCAGCAGCAGGCCGGCGTGCATCTTTCCGGCGGCGTCGGTGTGGCGGGCGACCCCTACGAGCGCCATGCCGATGAAGTCGCCGACGCCGTAAGCGCCGGCCGTACCGCCGAGGGCATCCTCGACCGCTTCGCCGCCCCGAGGTCGACGTCCTACTTGCAGGCGCGCGCCGCCGTGCAGCGGAAGGTCGTGATAGGCGGCAAGGTTGCCAAGGTCTCGGACGATGAGAAGACGCACTCAGCTGATAGCGACACGGTGCGGCTCTCCGAGACCACCGGCGCCCTCGGCGCTGACGAGCGCAATATCAAGGCGATGACGCTCGACCTCTTCACTCGCTACTTCTTGGACGAGACCGAGCTTAAAAATTATGCCGCTCACAAGACCGAGGACATCGGCTACGTCGATCGTCAGAAAACCTGGGTGCGCCTGCCCGAGTATCTCGTCCTCGGTGAAGACCACAGTGCAACGACCCTCCCTGACCTGATCGCCGCGACCGAAAACCAGCACTGGCGCTACGAGGGCGAAGAGCAGAAGTCCTCCTATCTATACCCCAAGACAAAGCCGCCGCAGAACGACCATGCCATCGAGCAGATGCTGCCAAAGATCGTCGTCGGACTCGTCGGCATAAAAGGGAAGCTCGACCAAGCGCTCGCGGAAGCGCACGCGTTCATCAACAAGCACTACTTCGGCCGCAGCGGTCGCAAAGAGGAGTACAAACGCGCAGTCGACCACAAGGCCCAAGTGAGTGCCCAGGCCTTCGTCAGCCAGGAGGAGCAGGACAAAAAATACGAGAAAGACCTCGAGGCCTGGAGCCTTGATTGGGAGGAAAAGGCCGCAAAGGACATGGATGGCCGCAAGGGCATGCACAAGGACCATGGCAACGGCATGTTCTCGCCCGCCCCCGCCCGTGCCTACCAGCGCGAGAACGTCGAGATCAAGTACACGCTCAAGGCGCTAAAGTCCCTCCAGGACTCCGAGCTTCTCGGCTCGCACCCGCTCAAGGACTTCTACCTCAACAACGCCGAGGTCATTAACGCCACCGTCAAGCAGCTCGACGCGGGCACGAGCGTCGAGTACACGAGCATGTTCAAGAAGATGGTGACGGGCAAGTTCGACTTCGACGAGATGATTAACCAGTTCAAAGCGGCCGCCCAGGCCGAGTTCAAAAAGTCCGGCGCCGTTGACATCGCGGAGAACCCCCTCTACAAGCCGCAATACGAGACCGCGGCCGCTGGCCACGACATGGAGGCCCTGCGCGACGCCTACATGCTCGACAGCATCCTCAAGGGAAAGCAGAGCGGCATCCGCCTCTTTGGCATCGGCGACAGGCACCGCAAGAACCTCGCGCCGCTCATCAAGAAGCACGACTCCGAGATCACCGTCCAAGAGTACGGCGCCTTCTACCGCGCTCAGTACGACAAGCATCCGGATGTGAAGTAGGCCGGGGCGCGCCAAACCTCATGCTCTGATAACGCCCCGTACATCAACGCCACAACTCCACATTCACAGAATCGACACGATCGGCGGCCTGCGGGGTACCGGGCAGGTCGAAGCCATGGCCATGCCGCAGGGGAACTCGCGGCACGAAAGGTCAGTCCAGATTTCCTCCGCTACTTGACAACGGCAATCCCTGTCTCGCGGCTCAACATCGTCGAACCATAAGCCTCAGTCTCCCGCGAGAAACGGCGATGCGATGACGCGCTCCGTGCTGCAGCGCAGACAGCGATTGAGCTTGGCGGCGATGAAGGCACGGAGTTCACGCTGGGAAAGCGAGCGGCGGAATCGGTGAAGAAGGCGTCCCGGGGCGGAGCCTGCCAACAGGTTCACGATGTTTCCATGCGACGGATACCGCTATCTCCCGATATCCAGCGTGACCCGCACTCGAAGTGAGCTCCGCTTGTTAAGCAAGTCCGGATGGGGTCTCAGATGGTGTTTATATATTCGGCCGCAGGGGTTTTCGGTGGATTCGGGGGGCTTGAGTTTAGCGGTAGAGGGACTCGACTTGGGTGGAGTGGAGGGGGGCTTGGGTGGCGGTTTGGAAGGGGAGCTGGGGCCACCAGCGGACGAGGGGTGGTGGGGTGGCGGGCTCGATGCTCTGGCCTAGCTTGGGGACGATGACGGAGACGCCGGCGACGGTCGCGGCGAGTAGGGTTCGCTCGATGGGCTCGGTCCAGCCGTGGAAGGCGAGGGAAAAGCTGCCCCAGTGGATGGGCAGCAGGCGACGGGCTCGCACCAGCTGATGCGCGAGCACGGCGGCCTCGGGACCGATGTGCCAGTCGGGCCAGGCGGCGCCGTACTGGCCGACTTCGATCATCGAGAGATCGAAGGGCCCAAGGCGGGCCCCGATGTCGCGCATGGCGGGGAATAGCCCAGTGTCGCCCGAGAAGTAGACGCGGTGCTGCGGGCCAATGAATGCGTAGCCGGCCCACAGCTTGCGGTCGTCATCGATGAGCATGCGCCCCGAGGCATGGCGGGCCGGCGTGGCGACGACTTGCAGGGCACCCAGGCGCGTGCTCTGCCACCAGTCGAGTTCGACGATGCGCGACTCGGGGATGCCCCACAGGCCAAGGTGCGCGCCGACGCCCAGGGGGACGATAAAGGTCGTGTCCCAGTCGGCCATGGCGATCAGCGTGCGGTGGTCGAGGTGGTCGTAGTGATCGTGCGAGACGACCACGGCATCGATGTGCGGAAGCTGCGACAGCGTGAGTGGCAGCGGGCTGAAACGGTGGGGGCCGGCGAAGAACACGGGGCCGACGCGATCGCCGAACACGGGATCGGTCAGGATGCGCAGCCCGTCGATCTCGACCAGGGTCGTCGAGTGGCCAACCCACGTGACGCGCAGGCCGCTCTCGGGAGGTTTTTGTAGCTGCGCGGCGGCGTTTTCCTGTACCGCGATCGCGCCCTTGGGCTCGGCGTATGGGCTGCGGTGAAACGAACCGGTCAGCGCGCCCAGCCAGTCATTGTGCAGCGGCTGCGGGTTCTGGAAGTGACCGGCTTGCCACTGCGGCGACTCGCGCATGCGCACGATGCGCGGGCCCACGGTCAGCTGACCAAACCCCTGACAACCGACGAAGGCAGCGGCTAGTAAGAAGATGAGTGCGAGGCCAGACAAGATCGGCCACAGGCGGCGGCGACGACGGACAGGGGGCGACTTAGGGGTATCGGACACGGCCCCATCGTATACCGCTCGGCGAGGAGCGGGGGGCGTTCCGGACTCAGGGGCGAGGCAGCGGAGGACGGGATGGATTGCCGTAGATGCGGGCGGCGGGCTCGACGCGAGAAGGCAGGCTGGGGTCGAAGATTTGGTAGCTGTTCCGCCCCACTTCTTTGGCGCGGTAAAGCGCGATGTCGGCAAGCCGCAAGAGCTCAGCGGGACTGTTGGCGTGCAGCGGAAACAGGCTCAGTCCGAGACTGGCAGTGATGGTGTAGGAGCGATCATGGTCGAGCACGACCGGCTGGCGAATGACTTCCAGCAAGCGCTCGGCAACGCGGGCGGCTTCCTGCGGCCCAGAGACCATGGGCAAGAGCAGGGTGAATTCATCGCCACCGATGCGGCCGATGGTGTCGCCTTCGCGGAGGCAGCCTTTGACGCGCTCGGCGATCTGCCGCAGGGCGAGGTCGCCGACGATGTGGCCGCGGGTGTCGTTGATGCGCTTGAAGAAATCGAGATCCAGAAAGCCAACGGCACCGAGCTGATCGCTGCGTCGGGCCTGGCTGAGCGCGCGCTCGACGCGATCGAGGAACAGCGCGCGGTTGGGCAGCTTAGTCAGCGGATCGTAGAAGGCCTTGAACTGCAGCTCCTCTTCCGTTCGTCGGCGCTCGGTGACATCGGCAATCGACAAGACGACGCCGTGCGGGCGAGTTTCGTCGGGCCGAAACAGCGGGCGGGTGTTGAGCGACACCCAGCGCATCTCGCCGCTTGGGGGCTTGGCGCCGATGATGACATCCGACAGCGGCTGGCCGTTCTGCAGAGTCAGGCGATGCGGCAGATCGGCGGGCTGCAGCGCCAGGCCGGCCTCGTTAAACAGCGTCCACTGCGCGAAGCGCTCTTTGGTCAGCCGCTTCTCCACAAAGTCTTCTTCCGTGATGCGCAGGAGCTGCCGGGCGCTCTCGTTGGCGGTGATGATCTGGCCATCGGCGTCAAACAGGATGACGCCTTCCTGCAGGGCGCCGACCAAGGTGCGATACAGCTCTTCGCGTTCGCTGAGGGCTCGCTCGGCCTGGCGCCGCTGCGTGATGTCGACCACGGTGCCCAGCACGGCGGCCTCGCTATGATAGGTGGTCAGCGACGCGTAGATTTCGGCTTCGACGTGGCCGCCATCCCGCCTTTGCAGACGCAGAACATAGGGCTGCAGGGTCTCGCCATTGAGTCGGCGCAGCAGGTTCTGCGCGGCGAGCTCGCGATCTTCCGGCGCGATGATGTCCAGGCACGAGGACATCTCCAGGATCTCTTCCCGCTCGCGACCCAAGAGCTCGGCGAAGCGCGGATTGCAGTAGGCGAAGCGACCTTCCTGGATGACGTAGACACCGACCTGCTTTTGCTCGACGAGGTGCCGGAAGCGCTCCTCGGTCTCGCGCAGCTGTCGCTCGATGGTGTAGAGCTCGGTCACGTCCTGCACGATGATCAGCGCTTCTTCAGCCGCCGCCACGACGCGGAAGATCAGATCGCTGGCCTCGCTCAGCGATCGGGTTGAGTCTTCGGGATGCTCCTCATCGATGTGATAGGTCAGGTGGACGACGCGCTTCTCGTGACTGGCCTGTTCGATGGCGGCGAGCAGGCGCGGCGCGAAGTCGGGGAACAGCTCGCGGAGGTTGCGACCTGTGGCGCTCTGGCCATCGAAGAGCGCGTGGAAAGGCCCGTTGGCCACCAAGTCCTGCACGTTGCCGTCGCGATCGACGCGCACAAACGTGTCGGGAATGACCGAGAGCAGGGCGCGCAGGCGGGCCTCGCTCTTGCGGCGGGCGGTCTCGCTGCGTCGGGTGTGCGTGATGTCCCGGCTGATGGTGACAATGCCGAGCAGATTGCCACCGTGATCACGGACCGCGGTGATGTCTGAATCGAGCAGGATCTCCTCGCCCAGCCGGTCGTAGATGGTCATCTCGCCGCGCCAGGCGCCGCTCTGCGTCAACACGCTGCGGATGCCGTGCAGATCGTTGACCGGCTGCACGAACTCGTCGAACTGATGGTTTAAGACCTCGGACGCTCGCCACTTGGCGACGCGCTCGGCAGCCGGATTCCAGGCGACGATGCGGCCGTTGTTGTCGAGGATCACGACGATGTCGTTCGAGTTGTGGAACAACATCCCGCTCTGCGCGATGGCGGCTTTCGAGGGCTGCTTGCCACCGGCAGCGGCCGGCGCCGTGGGCGCGCGATGGGCCATCACATAGCCGACCTCGTGAGCCTCGCTCGTCCGACCCGAGCTGGAGCTGCTGCTCTTGCCTGCACCATCTCCGGGGGCTGCATCGTCGCTGAGCAGGCTGGCGGTGACTTGGACATCGACGTCCCGGCCGCTTTTGTGACGCAGCCGCATATCGCCGCGCCAGACCTCGCCAGCCCGCAAGCTGCGCAGCGGTGCGAAGGTTCGCTCGTGGAAGAACAAGTTCTTCGTCAGTAGCAGGCCGACGCGATGGCCGACGGCTTCCGTGCTGGTCCAGCCGTAGATCTGCTCTGCATACGGGCTCCAGTAGGTAACCCGCAGCTCTAGATCTACTGCAATCACGGCCTCCGGCAGCGCTTGCAGGAGCCTTGTCTCCCAGGGGGCGGACGCCATCAGAAAACTTCTTAACGCCTGTGAACATCATAGCGTGTTTTCCCGAGGGAGGATTGGATAACCTTCCGAGCCGAAGGGGTGCCTACCTTGTGGCTGAAGTATCGAGATCTGGGTCGATTCTTGCCT
>DAORCZ010000149.1:6847-9221 GCA_035345735.1 Pseudomonadota bacterium
CCGACTGTGTGTTCTGCAAGATCGCCGCTCAGGTGATTCCTGCGCCGCTCTTGCACAGCGATGAGCACTGCGTCGCGTTTGCCGACATTCACCCGCAAGCCCCAACCCATGTGCTGGTCATCCCTCGCCAGCACGTCGCGAGCTTGACCGAGGTCGCAGCGCTACCACAAGCGACGGCGGAGCCGCTGCTGGGCCACTTGCTCGCGGTGGCGACGAAGCTGACGGCGCGGCTTTTCGTGCAAGAGAGTGGCTTCCGCGTTGTGATCAATACCGGCGCCGACGCCGGGCAGTCGGTCTCGCACCTGCACCTGCACCTGCTGGCCGGTCGTCCCCTGGCGTGGCCACCGGGCTAGGAAGGGAGTTCCGCCAGGCCACGAATCGCGGCCTCTTCACGCCGGCTTAGCGACGGCACGGCTGGCACCGCAACCGGCTTGCGATTCGATTGCTATGCACGCGGGTTTCGCGGTACGCTGCGTCGCTGTGTTGCTCTGTATCCGATACCGCGTTGTAGGCGTCTGGGCTTGCCTATGGATGGTCGGGCTATTGGCCGTGGCTGGTTGTCAGCACCCGCCGGCGAGCTCAGGCCAGGGACAGTCGACGACGGCGGGCAGCCCGACGGCCGAGCTCACCTCCGCCGTGCTGTTTCAGCCGGCGAGTGGGGCGCCACCGGTGCGCGTGCGCGTCGAGCTGGCGCGGACGCCGGAAGAGCAGATGCGCGGCCTCATGTTCCGCCGCTCGCTGGGGCCGGATGCCGGCATGCTGTTCCTCTTTGATCGTGCAGAGCCGCGTCGGTTTTGGATGCGCAACACCTACATCCCGCTGGACATGATCTTCCTCGACGCCGAGCGCGTCGTGGTCAGCATCGAAGAGAACACCGTGCCACTGGATGAGACGGGCCGCGGCCCGGATCAGCCGGCTCAGTTCGTCGTCGAGGTCGCGGGTGGCTATGCCCGCAGCCATGGCATCTCAGTCGGCTCGCGCGCGCAGTTCTTCAACGTGCCCTAACTCTCGCCGAAGGTCGCTCCTGCCCCATGGATTCGTTGTCCAATACCGCTGCTGTCACATCCTCCCGGCTGCGTCCGCGTCCTTTTAGCGGCGGCGGTCTGGGCGGGCTGCTGCCGTTCTGCGGCGTGCTGTTTGTCGGGACTGCGCTGGCCCAGGCTCCGGGGGCCCCGGCACCTCGTCCCGCGACGGGTCCGGTGGGTCGGGCGGCGACTCCAGCCGCGGCTGCGCCGGCCGTGACACCGGTCGAGCGTTTTGCTCTCTCCGACGCGACCGCCGGGCTCAAAGGCAGCGGGCCGCTCTACGCCACGTTCGAGATCGAGCAGGGCAAAAAGCCGCTCTCGCCCGTGCGCTGCGAGCTCTACACCGAACTGACGCCGACAACCGTCGCCAACTTCGTGGGCCTGGCCCGCGGCCTGCGACCCTACATCGCCCCCGAGCTCCCCGGGCACAAGACGTGGGTGCGTCGGCCACTTTACGACGGCACCTGGATTCATCGCGTCATCCCCGACTACATGATCCAGGGCGGGGACCCGCAGTGCTCGGCCATCGCCGACTGCGGGGGCCAGCACGGTATGGGCGATGCCGGCTACAGCATCCCCGACGAGATTCGCCCCGAGCTGCGCTTCGATCGAGCGGGTCGGCTGGCCATGGCCAATAAGGGCCCTGACACCGGCTCGGCGCAGTTCTTCATTACCGAGCGAGCCACGCCCTGGCTCAACGGCACCGCCACCATCTTCGGGCAGTGCGAGCCGCCCGACGCCATCTCAGCGCTGGCTCGCCTCCCGCACAAGTCGATGAACATGCCGATCGATCCGGTGATCATCAAGCGGGTGATCATCAGCTTCGGCGCCCCTCTTAAACCTGGTCCTACTCCCGTCCGCAAGCCATAAGACATGCTTCAGCACACCTCAGAAGTCTCTCCTTCCCATCGCTCTGCAACATCGCAACCGGCCCGGGCCTCGCTCGCCGCCGCCGCCTCGCCACCTCCTGAGCTGGGCCTCCCCGGCTTTGCCTTTCCGGATCTGTTTTCACCGCACGGCCTGCGTCGCCTGTACGACGCCTGGTTTGCGGATCTGCAGGCGCAGAACGCCGAGCTGGCCGCGCAGTACCTGGCGTTTCGCGCCGCCGAGACCGCCGAAGGCGGCGATGCTCCCAGCCTCTCGCCAGATAGCCGACCGGCCGCGCTCGATGACCTGGCGCGCTCGAACCTGCTCTTGGCGATTGCGCCGACCGTGTCGCGCTTCCTGCAGCGCTTGTTTCCCAAGGCCGGCGTGCCGCTGGCCGCGATCCTGGCCACGACGCAGCAGGACCTGGTGGTCTGTCGCTTCAAGGACGAGTTCCTCAAGCGACGCGCCAGCAAGCGCAAGCT
>DAORCZ010000149.1:9321-12198 GCA_035345735.1 Pseudomonadota bacterium
GAGCTCCTGCATCAGCACCACTTCATCTCGCTGCACTTCCCGCACAGCCTGGATCATCAGCACCTGGTGCCGCTGCGTCGCCCCAAGGACGACCTGCCCGAGCTCTTCGTGGGGCATGAGCACAAGCTGCGCCAGCGCGAGGGCTTCCGTCTGACCGACCGTCGCGGCACGCCGCTTTCGGTGATGGATCAGATCGACTACTGCATGTACTGCCACGATCGCGAGAAGGACTCGTGCAGCAAGGGCATGCATGACAAGAGCGGCGCGCTGAAGGCCAATCCGCTGGGCGTTCCCGTCGCGGGTTGTCCGCTGCACGAAAAGATCTCGGAGATGCACGTCATGCGGCGAGCCGGCGATCCCTTGGCCGCGCTGGCGCTGGTGACGCTCGATAACCCGATGTGTCCCGGCACCGGGCATCGCATCTGCAACGACTGCATGAAGGCCTGCATCTACCAGAAGCAGGAGCCGGTCAACATCCCGCAGATCGAGACCTCGGTCCTTACCGACATCCTGACGCTGCCTTACGGCGTCGAGATCTACGGCCTGCTGACGCGCTGGAATCCGCTGAACGCGCGTCGTCCGTATCCGCTGCCGTTCAACGGCAAGAACGTGTTGGTGGTCGGCCTGGGGCCGGCGGGCTACACGCTGTGTCATCACCTCAGCCGCGAGGGCTTCGGCGTCATCGGCGTCGATGGCCTGAAGCTAGAGCCGCTGCCGCAGGTGCTGGTCGGGGATCTGCGTCGTGGCGTCGCGCCAGCGGCGATTGCTGACTGGCACGCGCTAGAGACCGAGCTCGACGAGCGCGTGCTGGCCGGCTTTGGTGGCGTGTCCGAGTACGGCATCACCGTGCGCTGGGACAAGAACTTCCTGACGCTGCTTTATCTGACGCTGTCGCGGCACCAGAACATCCGCTTCTATGGCGGTGTGCGCTTCGGTGGCACGCTGACGCTGGACGATGCCTGGGATTTGGGCATCCACCACGTGGCCATCGCTGCTGGCGCTGGCAAGCCGACGCTGGTCGATATCGAAAACAACCTCAGCCGCGGCATCCGCAAGGCGTCGGACTTCCTGATGGCGCTGCAGCTGACCGGCGCGTTCAAGAAGGACTCGCTGGCCAACCTGCAGATTCGTCTGCCGGCCATCGTCATCGGCGGCGGCCTGACGGCCATCGATACCGCGACCGAGCTTCTGGCCTACTACATCGTCCAGATTGAAAAGTCGCTGTCGCGCTGGGAGACGCTGACCCAGACCGCGGGCCAGCCCGACCCGGCGAAGGAAGCCGCGCTCTTGCGCACCTTCGACACCGAAGAGCGCGAGATTCTGCTGGAGCAGCTAGCGCACGGTCGCGAGCTACGCGCGGAGCGGGCGCTGGCCAAAAGCCAAGGACGCGAGCCAGGCCTGACGACGCTGCTCGATAAGTGGGGCGGCGTTTCTCTGGTGTACCGGAAAAACCTCATCGATTCTCCGGCCTACCGCTTGAATCACGAGGAGGTCGAAAAGAGCCTGGAAGAAGGCGTGCGCTACATCGAGCGCATGGCGCCCAAGGCGGCGCTGCTCGATCAGTACGGCGCGCTGCGGGCCATGACCTTCGAGCGGCAGAATGTCGAGGCCACGCCGACCGGTCAGAAGTGGAGCGCGAGCGGCGAGCTGATCGAGCTTCCGGCCCGCACCGTCTGCGTCGCCGCCGGCACCAGCCCCAACACCATCTACGAAAAAGAGCACCCAGGGACGTTTGTCCTGGGTCGCGGCGGCTACTTCGCGCCGCATCGCATCGACTTTGTCGACGATGGCCAGGGCGGCACGCGACCGCAGCCGGTGGCCAGTCCGGGCGGCTTCTTTACCTCGTACGAAAAGGGCGGCCACGTCGTCAGCTACTACGGCGACAACAACCCGAAATACGCCGGCTCGGTGGTCAAGGCCATGGCCTCGGCCAAGGATGGCTTTGTCCATGTCTCGGCGCTGTTCGTCGAAGCGCTGCGTCAGGCGAGCCAGGAAGCGCGCGAGCACGCAGGTCCAAGCCCAGCCCAAGTTCAAAAGGACAATCAATTCCGCAGCCTGATCGCACGCCTCGATGACGAGCTGTGCGCGACGGTGGTGCGTGTCGAGCGCCTGACGCCGACGATCGTCGACGTGGTGGTGCGGGCGCCGCTGGCCGCGCGCAAGTTCAACCCCGGCCAGTTCTACCGTCTGCAGAACCTAGAGATGCTGGCCCCCGAGGTGGGCGGTACGCGCCTGGCGATGGAGGGCCTGGCGCTGACCGGCGCGTGGACCGATCCGAAGGCGGGCCTGCTCTCGCTGATCGTGCTGGAGATGGGTGGCTCGTCGCGCCTCTGCGCGCGGCTGCAGCCCGGCGAGCCGGTGGTGGTCATGGGCCCGACGGGCACGCCGACCGAGATCCCGCACGGAGAGACGGTCTGCTTGGTGGGCGGTGGTTTGGGCAACGCGGTGCTGTTTTCGATCGCGCGGGCGCTCAAGCAGAACGGCTGTCGCGTCCTTTACTTCGCCGGCTACAAGAAGCCGGAAGATGTCTACAAGCAGGACGAGATCGAGGCCGGGACGGATCAGGTCATCTGGGCCTGTGACGTCCAGCCGCCGCCCGATTCGAAGCTGGCGCCGCGTCGGCCGCAGGATCACCTGTTCGTCGGCAATATCGTCGAAGCGATGCACGCCTACGCCCGCGGCGCGATCCCCGGGGCGCAGATTCCGATGAACGATGTGCGGCGCATCATCGCCATCGGATCGGACCGCATGATGGCCGCGGTGGGACGGGCCCGACACGGCGTGCTGCGACCCTACCTGCGCGGCGATCACATCGGCATCGGCAGCATCAACTCGCCGATGCAGTGCATGATGAAAGAGGTCTGCGCCCAGTGCCTG
>DAORCZ010000150.1:0-1593 GCA_035345735.1 Pseudomonadota bacterium
GGGCAGGTGGGGCGGCGACCGAGACCATGCGCACAGCCTAGCGCGGGTTTCCTGGGCTGTCCGGCGGGGCGGAGGCGGGGAGAGCCGGCGCCGCGCGCTCAGCGGTGGGCTGGGTGATGTCGAGAAACAAGATCGTCCCTGCGACGACAAAGACCGGCAGCGCCAGCACGTTGACAACCGGGATCAAGTTGACGACGAAGACCCCCGCGCCCAGCCCCCAGATCGGCCAGAGCTGCGCCCGCAAGAGCCCCAGGCGCTGCGACAGCGACTGCACCTTGCGTCCGGCGGAGATGGCAAAGAAGCCATAGCCCAGGAACAGCGCGGCCAGCCCCATCGAGGCCAGCGAGCCCAGGATCGGGATGACGTTGAGCAACAGCCCAAAGAGCCCGACCGCGGTCGCCACGCCCATCTGCAGCAGGCTGTAGACCAGGCTGCGCAGCGTGTTGTGCAGCCCCGCGGCGCTGCCCGGGTGGCCGGTCAGGTGCGCTTCGACAGCCTCGGAGACCTGATCGACGACGAGCTCGCACGCCGTCAGAAACACGAAGCTAAACGTCCAGGCCAGAAGCAGCATCAGCAGCAGGAAGGCCAGGATGTCGAGCAGAAAACCCAGCGCCTGCCCCGGCAGGTGCGCGCGAATCTGCCCATGCAGCCAGCCAAAGCCGTAGCGCACCGCCAGACCATCGAGCAGCAAGGTCAGCGCGAGCGGAATCAGCAGCCAGCCCAGGATCTTGGGCTCGGCGCGTAGCACATCGAGGGCGCGCGGCACGGTACGCAGCCCATGAAAGAAGCCATAGGACGTCGGGGGCGCTTGCGGGACCATACTCTGACTATCGCGCCATCGCCGGGCGGTCGAAAAGGGACAATCTACAGGTAGGCCAGCACGGCGTCGGCGGCGCGCAGGCCGTCGATGGCCGCGCTGACGATGCCGCCGGCAAAGCCCGCGCCTTCGCCGATGGGAAACAGACCGGGCAGGCTGGGCGACATCAGGCCGGCGTCGCGGACGATGCGCAGCGGCGACGAGGTGCGCGTCTCGACGCCGACGAGCTGGGCCTGCGGGCTGATGAAGCCAGGGGCGGTGCGATCGAACAGGCGCAGTCCCTCGCGCAGGGCGGCGGTAATCGGCGGAGGCAGGAGCGGCGCCAGGTCTCCGGGGACGATGCCGGGGCGATAGGTGCTGTGCAGCACCGAGTCACTGCGGCGTCCGGCCAGAAAATCGGCCAGGCGCTGCGCCGGTGCGACAAACCCCCCGCCCCCGGCGGCAAACGCCGCCTCTTCCAGCGACCGCTGAAAGGCGATGCCGGCCAAGGGATCGTGGCGCCCAAGCAGGCTCTCGACGTCGGCGGGATCGACATTGACCACCAGCGCGGCGTTGGCCAGCGGCGAGTCGCGGCGCTTTAGGCTCATGCCGTTGGTGCACAGCCCGCCCGGCTCGGTCGACGCTGGCACCACCCAGCCGCCCGGGCACATGCAGAAGCTGTACACGCCACGCCCCTTCGCCTGCGCCGTCAGCTGATAAAACGCGGCGGGCAGCGCCGGATGCTCGCAGGCGCGACCGTACTGCAGACGATCGATGAGCGGCTGCGGATGCTCGAT
>DAORCZ010000150.1:1693-3231 GCA_035345735.1 Pseudomonadota bacterium
TTGCTGCCGATGTGCGGGCGCGACTCGACCCCGATCTCGGGATCGGCGCCGTGCTCGATCAGCGTCGATAAGACATCCGCGACGGCCGCTCGGTCTTTGCTGCGCGTGTAGAGCTTGCCATCGCTGTACGTGCCCGCCCCGCCTTCGCCAAAGCAGTAGTTCGAGTCTTCGACCAGCCGTCCGCGCGTAATCGCCGCCAGATCGTGCCGACGTGGCTGCACTGGCTTGCCCTGCTCCAGCAAGACGACGTGTGCGCCGGCTTGGGCCAGGCGCAGCGCCGCAAACGTCCCGGCCGGTCCGCTGCCCACCACCACCACCCGTCGAGCGGCGGGGGCGCGGCTCGGCGGGGGCAGGTGCGGGCGGTCCTCTTGCGCCGCTTCGCCCTGCCGAAACAGCTCAACCTCCAGGCGATAGCCGACGGCAAAGCCCTTGCGGGCATCGATGGCCCGCCGACGGATGCGTCCACCCGCCAGGCTCGGCAGCGGCAGGCCCACCATGCGCGCCGCGCGTTCGATGGCCAGCTTTCGCAGGGCCTGCTCCCAGGCGCCGCGATCCAGGCGGGGTGGGGTCAGGTGCTCGGCGACCTCGCTGTCTTCTTTCGCCCCGGCGGCATCGTTAGCGCCTGCGGCTGTGCGCAATCGCACAGGAGGCGCTGCAGATTCGGGCAAATTCACGTCGGAAAGCGGCAGGAACAGCTCTACGGTGGCGGACACGGCGCCGGATATACCACGCCCCTCTGCGCAAAATATTGCGCAGTGCGTCTGGCCGGCTCCGGGCGGCCTGCCTGGTGTGCGCAGTCAGCTACGCAGCGTCGGAGACAGTGGTTCAGCCGGCGACCGCACGACCGGGCCTGATGCTGGTCGGCTGGATATCAGGCCAGCGCTCAACGGTGCGATGCATCCCAGATTTCCCGTCGGAGAATTGATCGTCGCGGCAGATGTCGGACCCTGTCTCTAGAATGGTCCAGTCCTCGCCGCGCTGCGGGTTCCGCACGCTAGGTCAGGATCCCAGGTGGCGCGGCTTGTGCTAAGCCGCAGAGAAGGTTTACCCGTGAAGCTCGCCGAGCATACTTCCAGCCGATCGGCCACCGAGCGCGATGTCGTAGCGCCCGAAACCCCTGCACCCAAGGACCGCCCCGTCATGACGGACGCATCGCATGGAGAGCGTGACAAGGCCATCAAGATCCTGGCCAAGTCGATCTTTCGTGAGCTCAAGATGAACGGCTACGAGACGCGCCAGATCGTCGCCCTATCGTCGGAGCTTCTGGGCCTTGTGACCTCGAACATCAAGTCCGATGGCGACAATCACGGCTAACTAGCCCCCCGCCGGCCGCCGTCGCCTCCGGTGCTGTGGCGACCGGTGTCGCCGCCCCCCTTACAACCTTGTCATCAAGCCGGGCTGTTGCCGGGCTCCTCCGCTGTCCCGCTGGCCGGATCGCCAACCAAGCGCAGGCCGGTAGGCAGGGTGTCGCCGAAAGCGAAGCGCTCTTCGCGCTCCTCGCGCGGCACGACTTCTCGCACGACTCGGGCTAGCCGCTC
>DAORCZ010000150.1:3331-12191 GCA_035345735.1 Pseudomonadota bacterium
TGCGCGCCGTCGGCAACAGCAGCGGAGCCACCCGCTTCCAGAGCTCGTCCTGCTGCGTCCGCGACAGACCTCCGGCGATGCGGCGCCACAGGATCCACCACTCCAGCTTGCAGGTCTCTTCGCGCTCGTGCAGCAGGCCGGCGTTGAACACCCGCCAGGCCTCTTTGACGCGCCAGTCGTCGAGCGGATAGCCAAACCCTGGGCGCAGGCAGAAGCCAGCCAGGTTCAGCCAGCGCGCCTCGTGGGCCGGGCTGCGACCGCGGGCTTCGCGATGGCGCTTGAGCTCTTCCCACAGGCCGCGCAGGACCGCCGTCGGCCAGCCTTCACGCGGGCCGAGCACCGTCGTCAATTGGCGAGGCAGGGCGGCGGCGGCAGCATCGCCAACGAAGACCGCCCGCAGGTGCTCGACGGCTGCGTTGACCAGACCGGCTTGATCGGCCGACAGGGCATCGGCGGGCAGTGCGGCTGTCCCGTCGCTGCTGCGGCCACCGGCGGGGACGGCGGGCAGGCCCTCCTGACTGGTGGCGGCGACGCGGCTGCCTCCTCCTTCGCTGCCCCGCAGATCGAACTGCAGGCGCCAACGCAGCGGCGGTCCCCCGTCGGGAATCGCCACCTCGCCCGAGGTCGAAGGCGAGCCGGGACTGCTGGCCTGAACGGCGATCGCCCACAGATCCAGCGTGCCGATCTCGGTCAGGCGCGCGCCCAGCATGACGCGCAGCGGGCGCTCCTGTGAGGTCTTGGGGTGACGCAGCACAGTGTAAAGCGGCGGTAGCTCCGAGAGCTCGTCGGCCGACTCGGCCGTGAGGACATCGCCGGGACGATCGCCCTGTCGCCCCGCCGAGGAGAACAGCCGGAAACGCACCGGGCGATTGGTGAGCAGCTCAAACGGCCGCCCTCGCAGGTCGACTTCGGCGCCTTCTTCCAGGCCGCGTGGCGTCAGGCAGACGAAGCTGGTGCGGCGTCGATCGGTGCGGACATCGGCGGTGGTCTCGACCTCGATGTAGTAGGCGCGGGCCGCTCCGCCGCTGATCCGCATGCCTTCGCCACTGCGCGCCAGGGCGTAGTACGCCGCGCCGCGAGCCACCGCCAGATCCGGTGCGCCATTGGTCAGCACGCGTGGCCGGTGCCCGGTGATCGCCGTCAGGGCGTCCAGGATGCGCTCGCGGATGCCAGCCGCGCACAGCACGCCCCCGTTGAACAAAACGGTGGTCGGCGAAGCGCGATGCTGACGCAGAAACGCCGCGATGTAGCGCGTGACGCCAGGATCCGTCGCGTAGGGCAGGCCAAACTCGGTCAGGCCGCCGCGACTGCGGGCCGGCTCGGCATCGGGGGTGACGCGCGGGAAGAATCCGTCGAGCAGGATCTGCTCGACTTCTTGCCGACGCAGCTCGGCCTGGACGCCGCCGCCGATCAGGCGACTGCCCCGTCCCGCGACGTGGACGCGATAGTGCTCGGGCGGTTCTTCGCCGAGCAGCTTCTCTTTGGCGACGCGGCAGGCCTGCACCAGGCCGCTAAAGACATGCGCGCCCAGCTTGCTTCCGCCCCCTTGTAGCTGTGTCTCCAGCCGACGAGCGAGCGCCAGATCCATGTTGTCGCCGCCGAGCAGGATGTGATCGCCGACGGCGGTGCGGCTGAAGCCAAGGCGCCGCTCGCCAGCCTTGCTCTCCTGCCCGCCCTGAACTTGGATTAGCGTGAAGTCGGTGGTGCCGCCGCCGATGTCGCAGACGAAGATCAGGTCCCCGGGCTCGACCTCTTCGCGCAGGCGAGAGTGCTCGGACAACCAGTGATAGAACGCGGCCTGGGGCTCTTCGAGCAGCGTCAGCCGCGCCATGTCTAGACCAGCTCGTCGGGCGGCTTCGACGGTCAGCTCGCGCGCCACCTCATCGAACGAGGCCGGTACAGTAAGCACGACCTCTAGCTCGGCCAGCGTGCAGGCTCGCTCGTGGCAGAACGCCGACAGCATGTGACGCAGGTAGCGGGCCGAGGCTTCGACCGGCGACAAGCGCGGCACGTCGGCGGCAGCCCCCCAGGGCAGGATGTCCTGCAGGCGGTCGACGCGGGGGTGACACAGCCAGCTCTTGGCCGACGTAATCACCCGCCCGGGCACCACCTGCGACTGCGAGCGCGCCAGCTCACCGACGACGAAATCCGGACTGGCGGCGCCAGCGGGCGTCCACGGCAGGCGGGTTGCTGCGGCCGGCAGCTCATGCTCGCCGACGTGATGATGCAGCGAAGGCAGCGTCGGGCGGGGCGCCACATCGGACGGGCCGACCAGCTGCGGCATCGGGAAGTCGCGCAGCACGCGCGGCCGCTCGGCAGTATCGATGTACGCCAGGGCCGAGTTGGTTGTCCCAAGGTCGATACCGACGAGAAAGCGTGCGGCCACCGGCTACTCCCCGATCTTGAGCTCTAGCTCGGGTTCCCCTTCCGGGCCTGCGCTATCCGAGTCGGCTGCGGCACCCGGCACACCCGCCGGCCGCTCGCGCACGTTGTATTCCAGCTTCCAGCGGCGCTTGCCGTCGCGCGACAGCGCCCAGAGCTCCAGCACGCCGACCTCGGTGAGCTGCGTCGAAAGATGGACTGGCACCAGCGCGCCCGCCACCTCACCCACGCCGGCATCCAGCGTGGTCTCGACGGGAGCCAGCTCCGAGATGCCGCTGTCGGCGCTGACTTCTTCGATGAAGTCGCCGACCTCGTCGCCCCGCCGTGTCGAGGAATTCAGGAAGCGGAACACCACCGGCTCGCCGATGCGCAGGCCGAATTCACGGCCGCGGATCTCGGCCTTGCTGCCTTCTTCCATGCCGCGCTTGGCGACGCACAGGCCGTGAAGCTCGGGCTCCATTCCCGGCACCGCGGGCATGGCGGCCTCGACGCCGACAAAGTAGGCACGGGCTGTACCGCCGCGGATGCGAATCCCTTTTCCGCGTCGCACGACACCGTAGTAGGCCGCCCCCAGCGCCACCGCGCGATCGTAGTCCGCGTCGCTGAGCGAGCGGAGCTGGCCGCTGCTCGCCCAGCTTCCGACGACCTGCTCGATGCGTCCACGCAGGACCGGGCTCTTCATCACGCCGCCGTTAAACAGCACCGCCGAAGGCAGGCGGTGATCGCCGACGAACTTGGCGAGGTGGCGGGTAATCGCCGGGTCGGCTGCGAACGGGAGGCCGATCTCTTGCAGACCGGCACGGCGGGCCTGCTGCGGCCGCGCCTGACGGTCCACTTGGGGGAAAAAGCCGTCGAGCAGGAAGCGCTCGACATCGCTACGCATGAGCTGGGTCTTGATCGATCCGCCGATGACTTTGCTGCCCCGACCGAGCACCACTACCGGGGCTGACTCGCGCGCGCCATCGGCGGCGAGGAGGTCTTCCTTGGCTTGCCGGCAGCTATGCAGGAGAGCCCGCCGCTGCCAGACTTCGAGCTTGTGCCCGTCGCGTTCCAGCCGCTTGGCCAGGCCCATGGCCAGCGCCAGGTCCATGTTGTCGCCGCCGAGCAGGATGTGATCGCCGACGGCGATGCGCTCCAGCGCCAGGTTGCCGTCGTGCTCGCCGACTGAGATCAGCGAAAAGTCGGTGGTCCCACCGCCGATGTCGCAGACGAGGACGGTTTCGCCGACGCGCAGGGCGGCTCGCCAGTCGCGGCTGTGACGGCCCAGCCAGTCGTAGAACGCGGCCTGTGGCTCTTCCAGCAGGGTGACTTTGTGCAGACCCGCCGCTTGTGCCGCCCGCACCGTAAGCTCACGCGCGACGGCGTCGAACGAGGCGGGGACGGTGAGGAAGACGTCCTGGTCGGCCAGGCGCGCCGTGGGATCGCTGGCGGCGAACTGCGCATCCCAGGCATCGCGCAGGTGGCTGAGGTAACGGGCCGAAGCCTCGACGGGGCTGACCTTGGGCACGGCATCCGGGCCCTCGGCGGGGGCGGCATGCGGCAGGATGGCGGCGGTGCGGTCGACGCCGTCGTAGCACAGCCAAGACTTGGCCGACGAGACCAGCCGCAGCGGCACCAGCGAGCCGTGCTGACGCGCAAGCTCACCGACGACGTAGGTCCGCTCTTTGCCACCCGCCCAGGGCAGGTCCAGCGCGCCCTTGGGAAAGTCATGCTCGCCGGCCAGGTACAGGAACGAGGGCAGCAGCGACCGCGCCTCGACCTGACCCGGCTGGACCACCTGCGGCACCGCAAACAGGCTCGGGGTCGGTGGCGTCTCTTCCGGGTCGTAGCTCTGGCTGTCGAGATACGCCGCGACGGTATGCGTCGTACCCAGATCGATACCCACGATGTAGCGGCTGTGTGCGCTCATGCGCCGATCTCAACCTCTGCTGGGCAGATGACCGTAGCGTCGTGTCCACTGGGGATGTCGCTGAGCCGAATCTCTGCGGCCCGCCAGCCGTGATGGCGCAGCGTTCCCTCAAACGGTGGCCGGCCGGTGACGCGGCCGATCATTCGCACCTGCGAGGGATCATAGCCTGCCTCGACGCGAACCACGGACTCATCGGCCTCGCTGCGAATGGCGCGTGGCTTGATGTGCTCGTTGAGCGCTTTGCGACAGCCGCGGTGGATGTCGCGTACCGCCGCACCAATCTGCGCGTCGGCATAGCCGTCGATATTTTCCATCAGGAAGTCGAGCAGCCGGCCCTCGCGCTGCAGCACGCCCAGGAATGCGACCGCGCCGCGATGACAGGCAGCCAGTCGTTCGCTGTCGGAGATCCCCGGGGCCGAGGTGTCCTGGGCCGGCGGCTTCGCTGCGACGGGGGCCGGCGCGGGTTCTTTAGGGGCTGCCTCGGGCGGCTTTTCCGTCGGGGCTTGCGGCTTTTCCGTCGGAGGACTCGCTTCCTTCTCCACGGCGGGCAGCAGGGTCAGCGCGGCCTGCTGCGGCAGGGGACGACGCATGAGCACCGCCAGAAAACAGCGCAGCGCGAGTAGAAATCGACTCATGTGAGCGTTGATGTAAAGACTGCCGCCAGTCTCTGTCAAGTCTTTTTCCGTCGAGAAACCGGGTTCTGGGGTTGTCGTTTGGACGTCGGTTTGGGCCGCGATTTGGCAGGCCGCGGAGGTGTCGCGGGGCTTGTCCCGGCCCCCCGGTCGCTTTAGTGTGTCGCCTGCCGGCGCTGCCGGACCCAGACCCGCAGAAAGGATCCCTCATGCTACGCGTCGGCGACCCCGCCCCCCAGTTTACGGCGACGACCAGTCAGGGACAGACGATCTCGCTCTCTCAGCTAGCCGGCCGGCGAGTCGTGCTGTTCTTCTTCCCCAAGGCCTTCACCACGGGCTGCACCATCGAGACACGGCAGTTTCGCGACCACTACTCTGAGCTGGCCGATCTGGGCGCTGAGGTGATCGGAGTTTCCGTCGACAAAGAGCAGGTTCAGTGCGACTTCGCGAACAAAGAAGGCGTGCCCTTCCCGATGATTGGCGACGAGAATCGGGCCATCAATCGCAGCTACGATGTCCTGTGGCCGATCCTCAACGTCAGCCAGCGCGTCACCTACGTCATCGGTCCCGACGGGCGAATTGAGCTGGTGCTGCACCACGAGATCCTGGTCGGCAAGCACATCGATGAGGTCCGGCGACACCTCGCCAAGCAGGCCAAGGGAGCCTAGGGGATGCCAGCCAGCCTCGACGCAGCCCGTCGGCAGGTGGTGATCACGGCCGACGACTTTGGCTGGACGGATAGCCAGAACCGGGCCGTTGAGCGGGGGGCAGCGGCGGGGACGCTGCATCGCGCCTCGCTGCTGTGCAACGGGCAGGCGTTCGCGGAAGCGGTGGACATCGCTCGGCGCTACCCCCGGCTGGGCGTGGGTGTTCATCTTACCCTCTGCGAAGGTCCGCCACTGTCGGCTGCGGCGCGGCAGTCGGAGCTCTGCATCGGAGCTAAAGGAGGCTGCTTCCCCGACGGACTCGGCCCGCTGGTCCAGCTATACCTGCGAGGCCGCTTGCCGCTGTCGACGATTGAGACGGAGTGGCGGGCGCAGATCGAGCGGGCACAGGCCGCCGGGCTGCGGCTCTCGCACCTCGATGGCCACAAGCATGTGCACCTGCTGCCGCCGCTCTTTGACCTGACGCTGCGCCTAGCTGGCGAGTACGGCGTCGGCTATGTCCGCGTGCCTCAGGAAGCGGCAAGTCTGCGGGTGCTGCGGCGGGCGGGGGCCTGGGCGGTGCTGCGATCGCTTAGTCAGCGGGCTCGGCACCAGGTGCGGCGGGCCGGCCTGCAGGCCGCGGATCACTTCGTCGGCTTCAGCGAAAGTGGTGGGATGTCGGCGGAGCGCTTGGCGATCCTCATCCGCGGCGCCCGGCCTGGCGTGACCGAGATCATGCTGCACCCCGCAGAGGACACCGCCGGCGTCAGCATGCTGCGCCAGCGCTTTGCCTGGGCGCGTCGCTATCGCTTCGAGCAGGAGGCCGCCGCGCTCTGTCATCCGGCCGTGCGCGAGGCGCTAGGTAGCCTGGAGTGAGCCGCTGTACCGAGGCTCCACACGGTGCGAGCTAGCAGATTTCCCAGGTCGGCGATTCCGCTCGTGATTCAGACTGCGTCCCATCGTCCGCCCTACGGAAGTGCGATAAGCTAGCTGTGGTCGTTCTGACCGCAGCGCATAGAGAGCCCCCTTTGGCGCAGAACATCCCAGAGCGGACACTGACACTCCTCCTTGGGGGGATTCAGTTTGTCAACGTGCTCGATTTCATGATGGTGACGCCGCTGGGCCCGGACTTCTCTGCCGCCCTCGGTATCCCTACCTCGCGGCTGGGCCTGGTGACCGGCAGCTACGCGGCAGCGGCCTCGCTGGCTGGCATGCTGGGGACGCTGTTTCTCGATCGCTTCGATCGTCGCAGCGCGCTCGGCGTGTCGCTCGCCGGCCTGGTCATCGGCACAGTGGCGGGGGGCTTTGCAACGGGCCTTTACACGCTGCTCCTCGCCCGCATCGTGGCTGGCCTGTTTGGGGGGCCGGCGACGTCACTGGCGATCTCGATCCTGACCGACTTGGTGCTGCCCGAGAGGCGGGGGCGGGCCTTCGGGGCGGTGATGGGGGCGTTCTCGGTGGCCTCGGTGCTGGGCGTACCTGCCGGGCTCTGGCTGTCGCGACACGGCGGCTGGCGGCTGCCGTTTTTTGCTGTCGCCGGCCTGGGAGCCACGCTGGGAGCGGCCTGTGTGTTGCTTTTGCCGTCGGTGCGCGGTCACCTGGACAAGCGCGATGCAGCGGCGTCATCCGAGTTCAGCGTGGAACGCTTGGTCCTGCGGCGTGAGGTCGTCTTGGCGCTCTTGACCATCGCCGCCTCGATGCTGTCGAGCTTCCTCATCATCCCCAACATGGCGGCCTATTACCAATACAACTGCGGTGTGCCGCGTCCGCATATGGAGCACATCTACGCTATCGGCGGCGTCTGCAGCTTCATCGCGCTGCGCATCGTGGGGCGCCTTGTCGACATGTACGGCAGCCTCAAGCTGTCGCTGTTCGGGACGGGCGCGCTGCTGGCCGTGATGGCCAGCGGCTTCTTGTTCGATCGGCTGCTCTTGCCGGCCGAGGCCGTGGTTGCGCTGTTCATGGTGGCGCAGTCGGGACGGAACATCGCGGCGACAACGCTGTCAGCGCGAGTGCCCAAAGAGCGAGAGCGGGCCCGCTATCAATCGCTCCTGTCCGCGGTCCAGCACATCGCTTCGGCGGTGGGGGCGATCCTGGGGACGCTGGTGTTGGTGGAGGTTCCCATGACGCATCGACTGCTGGGGATTCCGCGCCTGGCGGCGCTGTCGATGCTTATGGCGAGTACGCAGCCGATCTTGGTCTGGCTGATTCAGGGGGCGCTGGACGAGCGGGATCGGCGACGGGCGGCGGGGATTAAGAACGCCGACTCGCTGCCCGGTCAGTAGTCCCAGCCCCAGCCCGGAGGCGGCTGCGCGTAGCTGCGGTTGCTGGGGAAGGGCTGCGCCGTGCGTCGCAGATCGCTGTCGTTGTAGGGATAGCCGCGGCCATCGACATCGACACCCATGGCATAAAGCCCGGCGCGGTCGTTGTAGCGCAGGCCGAGCAACACCGACGGCTGGCTGGAATTTTGGCGCACGAACGGCACTTCCTGCACGGCCGAGTCCATGCGCTCGCCAAACGCCGTGCCCAGGCCCGGACGCTGGCTTGGACGTGCGCGCTCGGCAAGGGCACCACCCCCATAACCACTCGGCGGAGGCGGTGAAGCGGGCTGGGCGGCCTTGGCTTCGGGAGCCGCATCGGCGCTGCGCTGGGCTGCTTCATCGCGGGCCCCGGCCGACGGCGCGTCCTCGTAGTAGCGGCGGGGATGCGGATAGGGCCGCGGGATCTGAACTTGGTAGGGCGGCTCTTGCCGCTCGGGGAACATCGCGACGCCGATCACGCCGACATCGCGCGCTGACCCTGTGCGTCCGGCGTACGAGCTCGCCACCGACGAGAATCGAAAGGCCGCAACCTCGGCAGACGAGAGCCGCCAGCCATCGATATCGATCTGCGAGTACGGCGCCACCAGATAGCCGCGCTTGCGCTGATAGTCGCCGGTGCGGCCATCGATGACATCGCGACCATCGACCGAGACCACCGCCTCGACGCGCTGACCCGAGCGGTTGAAGACACGCAGCGTGTAACGCGCTCCGCGCGAGCCCAGCACGTAGGACTCGCCGCTGTGGTAGTAGGTCTGCGAAGGCACGCCGTCGATCAGCACCTGCACTTCATACGGACCGACATCAGCGCGCAGCGCGTTGGCGGAAGCGACGGCCGGCAAGCAGAGCAGAGCGAGGGTTGAGGCGAGAACCTTCATCATTGTCATCTCCTTGCCTCTCCAAAACGCGCCTCCGCGATGTTCGATCTGCGGGGATGCGATCGATTTTTCCACGTGGGGGGCGGCGCCCACGCGA
>DAORCZ010000151.1:0-12132 GCA_035345735.1 Pseudomonadota bacterium
CCGCCGCCGCCGCCGCCGAAGGAAGAGCCCAAGCCGCCGCCGAAGCCGAAGGTCGTGCCGGCGATCATGATCAAGAAGGACAAGATCAGCTCGGGTGATGACCCTCACCTGCCTGACGTAGTCAAGGCTCAGCGGCGTGGCAGCGTCGTCACCGGGTCGTACAAGGTCTGCATCGCGCAGAGCGGCAGCATCAGCTCGGTGGATGCGGTGCAGAGCATCCCCGGCGCTGACGACTCCATCATCGCGACAGTTCGCAGCTGGCGATACAAGCCGCAGGCGATCCCGATCTGCTTCATCCAGTTCTTCGAGTTCCACATCGAGTAGCCGACGAAAACGGGAAACCAACCGGTCACGAGGAAGAAAAATGGATTTCAACTTAGTCAGCCTCTGGACACAAACGTCTGTTCCAGGCAAAGCCGTCATCATCTTGCTTGCGCTGATGGGCGTGTATCAGCTCGCCGTCGGCATCGAGCGCCTGATCACGTACTCGCGTGCCGAGAAGCGCTCGCAGGACTTTGTGCCGAGCTTGGCTGCCAAGCTGCGTGATCACGATCTGAAGGCGGCCCTGAGTCTGTCGCAGATCAAGCCGCAGGGACCGATCGCCATCGTCATCGAAGCCGCACTCAAAGAGTACATGGCGGGAACCAAGGCACTGAAGACGCAGGGCCCCGAGGACGTGGGTGACTTTGACATCGTTGACGCCGTCAACCGCGCCATCGACCGCGTCAAAGAGCGTGAAATTGCCAACCTGAAGAAGGGCCTCTCGGGGCTAGCGACCGTCGCCTCGACCGCTCCCTTCGTCGGACTATTCGGCACCGTCGTCGGTATCATCAACGTCTTCGCGACGATGAAGGTCAGCGGCGCGGGTGGTATCGCGGCTGTCGCTGGCGGCATCGGCGAAGCACTCGTCACCACTGCCTTCGGTCTGCTCATCGCCATCCCGGCGGTGTTCGTGTTCAACTACTTCACCAGCCGCATCGACAGCTTCGTGGTCGACATGGATGAGACCAGCTCTGAGCTGCTCTCGTACGTGCTGCGTGAGGGCCGCAAGGCTGCGTAGCCGCGTGCCTGGCTCACAGACGCTCTCCACAGGAGTGAGGCTCTGATGTCGACGCAAGGGGAAAGCACGCCGCCGCCGCCGCGGCCCAAAAAGAAGAAGAAGATCCACGAGCGCCGTCACCTCAAGGTGAAGTCGGGGTCGATTCGTTCGGACATCAACGTCACTCCGCTTGTCGACGTCGTGCTGGTGCTGCTGATCATCTTCATGGTCGTCACGCCGATGATCACCCGCGGTATGCCAGTCGAGCAGCCGCTGACGCAGTATCACGACAAGAAGAGTGACTCCGGTGAGCAGGTCGTTGTCTCGGTGACTTGCGACGGCGGCAAGATGGGTGCGATCCACTGGGAATGCGCAAGCTCGCGCGTCTTCGTCAGCTCTGAGCGCGCAACCGATGAGAACATCGGCGAGCTTGTCGTCAAAGAGATGCGCAAAGGCAGCGGCAATCGCGAGATCCACGTCAAGGCCGACAAACGCCTGAACTATTCCGCGGTGCGCGCCGTCATGCAGAAGATCCACGAGGCCGGTGTTCCGAGCGTCGCGCTCGGCTCCGAAGAACTGAAGCAGGAGTAACCGACCATGGCTTTCTCAGCCGGTGGCAGCGGCGTCCGCTCCGACATCAACGTCACGCCTCTTATCGACGTTGTTCTCGTCCTCCTCATCGTGTTCATGGTGCTCGTACCCAAGCTCCTGAACCAGACCAGCATCGATATCCCACCGAAAGCGCCGGACAACGTCGAAACCCCACCGGCCAGCGATCAGCTGGTCGCCACGGTTGGTGAGGACGGCCGCGTCGCGATTAACGGCGAAGCGGTTGCCCTAGAAGCGCTCCCCGACAAAGTCCGGACACTGATGCAGAACCGCAGCAAGAAGCTGATGTTCTTCAATCCCGAAGACAACGCGACGTATGGCGATGTCATCAAGGTGATGGACATCTGCCGCGGTGCTGGGGTCAAGACCGTCGGCATCATGACGAAGTAACACCCGCTCCCTTCTTCGCCGCCTCGCCCTTCGCCGACTCCGCCTCCCTGCCTCACACCCCCAACCAGACTAGGCCCGCAGGCCGCGCGGCTTTGCGCGCGATGGGCCCAAAATGCAACGAGGAGAGAGCCGGAAAGACTCTCTCCTCGTTCTTGAGGCGGCACCCGGATTTGAACCGGGGAATGAAGGTTTTGCAGACCTCTGCCTTACCACTTGGCTATGCCGCCAACGAATCAACAATGACCTTGCGGTCCTTGTGCTCGACGGGTCGTGATTCTCGCACGCTGCTTTAGGGAGGCAAGGAAAATTTACAGGACTTGCGGGATGCAACGAACATCCCGCAGGCGTAACCGCAGCGACTACAGAATGTCGTCGCCACCACCGCCAGAGGGCTTCTCTGGCTTGCTGTCGCCCTTGTCCTTCTTTTTGTCGCGGCTTCCGCCACCGCCACTCGACGGCTTGGGCTTGCGCTTCTCTTCCTCTTCGAGCTTCTTCTTCTCGACTTCGCCGACCGTTGCCGACAGCTTGTTCTGCAGATCCTGAAGCTGCTTCTGAGCTGCCTGCTGTCTCTCAAGCAGAGCGCGCTCCTGCTTCTCATCCTGCTCTTTCTCTTTCTGACGCTGTGCAGCAAGAGCAGCGGCCTCGGCATTCTGCTCGTCGATGTACTTCTTGATCACCAAACCGGCGATGATCGCAGCGATGAACAAGATCGCGCCGCCGACCATCGCGATCAGCTTGTAGGGCAGCGCCTTCTTGATGCGCTCCTGCGTCTCTTTGATCAGGCGGGCTTCTTCGATGCGCGCCTCCGCCTCGACGCGGGCTTTTCGCTCCGCTTCATCGATGCGCATCTTTTCTTCGCGCGCGAGCTGTTCTTTGCGCTCGCGCTCTCGCCGCTCAGCATCCTGCACGGCGCGAATCTTCGCCTCTTCCTCCTCGCGCTTGCGGCGTTCCGCGTCCTCAATAGCACGACGCGCCGCCTCTTCGGCAGCGCGCTTGCTTTCCGCCTCTTCCTCTTGTCGCTGAACTTCGAGCTCTTTGAGCTCGTTCAGCGAGAAAAGGAGCGAGTTTTCGCGTCGATCGGCCATACGAAAAATCTCCTATACTGAGCGAGCAAAATTGCCAGTGCTTTCTATCATAGTTCAAATTCGAGGAGCAAGGGTTAGCTCCCATGTCCCTCGAGACGGCTTCGCGCAGCTTGCGTGCATCGCCGCCTGCATCGTGTCCTGGCTGTTCGTAGGGCTCGCGGCCGTGCCTGCGTTTGCGCAGGGCTCCATCGCTGCTCCGAGTGCGCCCGCTGCCAATATCGCCCCTGGCTCGCTACCTCCTGCCATGGTAGCGCCAGTTCCACCGCCGAGTGTGGACGAAGTGGTGCCGATAATTGGCAAATTGTCGATTGTCGGCAAGCTGCAGGTCGGGGACCGCGTTGCTGACCTCGAGCGCTTTCTCGATCTGCGGCTGCCGTCCCGCTGGGACGAGGCTGCGCAGGCCCGGGTTCGTCACGACATCGAGGCTCTCGGGTATCTCGTCGCGACGGAGCTCCGGCCACTGCCCCCCGACCCCAGCAGCCCTACCGTCCAGACGCTGCAAGAGCTCGTGGTCCATCTCACCCCGCTGCGCGTCGTGCGCCGAATCTATGTGCAGGGAAACTGGCCGATTTTCTCCGTCGACATCTTGTCCTACATGACCTGGCGCACCGGCTACCGCCTGCCCGAAGGCGAAGCACTGGCCACCGAGATCAGTAAGCAAGAGCAGGAGCTTATGAGCTTCCTGCAGCGCAAGGGCTACTACGGCGCGGTTGTGGTCATCGAGCTTTCATGGCCCCCGGACGCCCCCGGCTTGGTCGATGTGTACGTTCGGGTGCGTCTCAACGCCGGCTTCTTCCGCCTGCGCTATCCCGTGGGCGAGATCCGGGCCAGCGGCTTTTCGCTGCTGTCCCAGGCCCAGCTCGCCGACTTCTTTGACCACTGCTGTCTGTGGTTTGGCCGCACCAGCACCGAGCGCATCAACGACGACTTCAAGCGCCTCATCGACCACTACCAGTCGCAGGGTTACGTCGGTGTCCGGCTGACCAAGCGCGAGGTGCATCCCGATCCGCTGCGCAAGCGCGTCGATCTCGACCTGGCGATCGAAGAACGTCGTCGCATCGTGCTGCACTTTCCCGGTAGCCGACGCATCAACAGCGACGACCTACGCGGGGCGGTGACGATCTTCCGCGACAACTACGCCAGCGCCAACGAGCTTGATGAGAGCGCCCGCAACATCTTCCGCCTATATCAGCAGCGCGGTTTTTTCGAAGCACGCGTCAACTGGCGCTGGCGGGATCGCACCGGCGATCCGATGCATGTCGAGTTTCAGATCTACGAGGGACCTCAGTTCAAGGTCCGCGAGCTGGAGTTCGTGTCCGACGATGCGGGCCATCCTCTGAGCTACAGCGAAGCTCGACTCAGTGAGCAGATCAACACGCGACGCTATCCACGCTTGGGGGCAATCGGGCTTGGACAAGGCGGCTTCGCGTCTGCCATCCAAATCGAGCAGGATGTTCGCCATCTTGAAGATTTTTATCGTCGAGAAGGCTATCCCCAGCCGCGCATCCTGGCTGACGTTGCGCACTCTCATGCCGCGCTGGAGAGCGCTCCGCTGCTTGGGCTGGACTCGGCTCTAGATCTCAATCGACCCGACGGTGACTTGGTCGTTCGCTTCACGATCAATGAAGGCCATCGCGAGACGGTCGATGCCGTAGAGATCGAGTTCGTCGGTACGCACAGCCAGACCGAAGCGCAGGTTCGCAAGGTCCTGGCGATGATCAAAGACAAGCCCTACACCATCGAGGCGCTGGAGGGCGACAAGCAGAGCTTGTTGCGACTGCTCTCCTCGGTGGGCCGACCCTACGCGGCCATCGACGCCGCCAAGTCCACCTGGAATGCCGCCCACGATCGCGTGACGATGCACTGGAGCATCGAGGAAGGCGAAGCGGTGGTCTTCGGCCCGGTGATGATCCGCGGCAACTTCGTCACGCGCGAGAGCCTGATTCGCAGCGATCTGCCCTTTCGCCCCGGCGATCCCTACGACTTCCAGAAGCTCATGGAGGCCCAGCAGAACCTGCTGTCGCGCCAGATCTTTAACTCCGTTCGCATCACGCCCAACCCCGGTGAGACCGACGAGTTTCGCTTGGAAGCACGCCAGAAGGGCTGGAAGCTCAACCGCAATCCGATCCCGATCTTGGTCGAAGTGATCGAGCGCTATGACAGCGTGGGCGAGCTGCAGGTCGCCGTTGGTGTATCGACGGACAACCCGTTCTACGGCACCGCCAGCTACATCTGGCGCAACGTGCTGGGAGTCGGCACGGAAGTCGAAGTCCGCGGTGAGTTTGGTGTTCGCGTGCAGTCGCTGCTTTTGCGCATCGCCCAACCACGCCTGTGGAGTCGCTTTCTGCGGCTTGACCTGAGCGGCTTCTGGCGCAACGAAAACCGTTACAGCGTCGGCTTGGTCAACTTCTATGGCGCCAACGCCGAGCTAACCCGCGCCTTCTACACTGCCGCTGACGACCAAGGACGCCTGCTGCAGCCGACGGTGCGCCTGTTCACGCGGCTGGAGTTCAACTTCAGCCAGATTCAAGTGCCGCTGTATCGCGCCGAGGGCACAACCTCGCTGCCTAGCGATGGCGATCGCACACAGTCGCTCAAGCTCTCGGCCGGCATTGTCTGGGAGCGCCGCGAGGGCCTGGAGGCGCCTGGTCTGCGCGCTCGCAATCGCCCCGTGCCTATTAACCCGGTCATGCCCTACAGCGGCTTTCTCATCTCGGGACAGGTGACGGGATCGCTGTGCTGTGCGTTTGAGCCGTTCGATGGCGATGGCAGCTTCATCGCGCTGGCCTTTCAGTCGATGTTTCTTAAGCCGCACGGACCGGTGCTGCGAATGGAAGACGGCTGGCCGTATCACGGGATGCGCCGGTTCAACATCAAGCTCAACCTGCGTGTGAACTACGGCATTCCGCTGCGCCGCCCAGCCCTGCCGGTCGTCGAGCGGTTCTTCGCTGGCGGCGATACGACGACGCGCGGCTATGACAACGATGCTCTGCGGGCAGAAGAAGTCCGAGCGCCGGTGGGATCGCTGTTCGGCGACCTGGGCTATCGCGTCGTTCCGCAGGGCGGCAACGTCCGCATCCTGTCGCAGATCGAGTGGGAATTCGCGATCAGCCAGAAGCTCCCCTGGCCCTGGGTGGGCGCACTGTTTCTCGACACTGGCGCGGTGTTCGACGGCTGGGAGCGGCTGCGCTGGAACGACTTCCGCTTCAGCGTGGGCCTATCGCTGCTGCGGCTGCTCACGCCGTTCGGCCCGATCTCGCTCGACTATGCCTACCCACTGACGCTGCCCGGGCAAGAAGCGCTCTTACAAAGCGATCGCTGGAAGCAAGAGCCAGCCATCTCCCACTTCCCAGGCCGCATTCACTTCACGTGGGGCATGCCGCTTTCGTTCTAGCCGAGGGGCGGCGGACTCGCTTAGTGCACCAGCTTTTCGCGGGGGGGCTGCGTCGGCTCATTGTCGTGCATCAGCTCGTGGGCGTGGCCGACCATGTCCGCCAAATAGGTAGCGATGGCACAGAACTCGATGTCTTCGCGCTCAGCCGCAAAGTGAATGGCCTGATGGATCAAGCCGCGCACCAGCGTCCAGCGCAGGTCCGGCCCCAGATCGGCAAAGTCGGTCGCCAGCCCATCGATCTGCTGGCGCAGGCGCTGCTCTAGCTGCTCTTGCCGCTCGTCGAGATCCTGGCTAAATGCGTCGTCATCTTTGCTCATTGCTGGGCAACGTATAGCGCAGGTCGGCGGGTCACAACCAGCGCTTTTGCCTCGGACCGCGAGGCGCTTGGCCCGTCCATTGCGGGGCCCTTGCCTCTGAGATACAGGGCAGCGGACAATCCATGGCTGGCCTTCCCCCCCTCGCCTGTCACCGAGGAGTCAGCGAATCCTGGGTCGCTGAGCCGGAATAACCGACGTTTGTGTGCATGAAACTGTTGATCCGACAGCCCCAGATCCTGATGATGTAAGTAGTGTCTGGCCCCGGTGATCCGAAGAAAGGCTCAGAGTCTGCATCGCCCCAGTCTGGTGGCGACGGCAGCGTTTCCGATCCCCGCCTAGGTCAGCGCTTCGGCAAGTACACCGTGAGCCGGCTGATCGGCACCGGCGGCATGGCAACGGTCTACGAGGCGGAAGACACGACGCTGAACCGCCACGTGGCGATCAAGTTTCTGCCCGAGGCGCGCAAAGAGCAGGCCGTTGCCGTCGAGCGCTTCATCAACGAAGCGCAAGTCGCCGGCCGTCTGAATCACCCCAACATCATCGCGATCTACGACATCGGCTACGAGCACGATGCCTACTACATCGCGATGGAGCTTCTGAACCCAGGCAGCGCCGGCCACTACATCAAGCGCCGCGGCCGCATGAACTGGGTCGAGGCCTGCAACGTCGTCGCACAGTGCTGCAGCGCGCTGAGCTCGGCGCATCAGGCCGGTCTCATCCATCGCGATATCAAGCCCGACAACATCCTCGTGTCGCCGGCTGGGACCGTGAAGCTGGCGGACTTCGGCTTGGTCAAAGAGCTGTTCGAAGAGACCGGCTTGACCAAGTCGGGTGTCGTCGTCGGCACGCCGCTTTACATGAGCCCAGAGCAGGCGAGTGCTCAGCCACTCGATGGGCGCACGGATATCTATTCGCTGGGCGCCAGCTTCTATGCCCTGCTGACCGGCAACCCGCCGTACACGACGGGCAGCGTGCCGCAGATCATGATGGCGCACGTCAAGGCGCCGATTCCCGATCCCCGTCGGCTAGCTCCCGATGTCCCGGAAGCGGTGGTGCAGATCGTGCGCAAGTCGATGGCCAAACGGCCCGCCGATCGCTACCAAAACGCCGAAGAGATGCGGATCGCTCTAGAGGCCGCGGTGCTCGGCTCAGAGCGACCCACCTTCAGCTTTCTGGTCGCCGGCAAGCTGTCGACACCGCAGCGGGCACGAAGCACCAACCCGAAGCCGCGCACCGATGCACTTGGCAAAGGCGCCGGCACGGCCGCGACTCCCCCGACTAGCGACAGCGGCAAGAGCCCCCCCCGCAGCGCTTCACCCAATCCGCGACCGCCAACCGTCACACGAGAAACCAGCCGTCGCACCTGGCTGCTCGGTGGCGCAGGGCTGATCGTCGCTGGAGCCGGCGTCGCGGCGGTGTATCGCGGCATGCACAAGCCGACGCCCCCGCTCGACCCGAGTGGCCTTGGCAACAAGCCGCAGAACGGTGGCACGCAGCCGGCGGCTCAGCGCGAACCCATCCGTGTCGGCGTCATCAACTCGCAGGCGGGCACGCTGTCCATTAGCGCGCGCCCGGTCATCGATGCCACGCTGCTGGCCATCAATGAAATCAACGAGCGCGGAGGCATCCTCGGTCGCCAGATCGAAGCCATCGTCGCAGATGGCAAGTCCGACAACGCCATCTTCGCCCGCGAAGCCGAGAAGCTGATCGTCGAAAAGAAGGTCGTCACGCTGTTTGGCGGCTGGTCATCCAGCAATCGTCACAGCATGCGACCGATCATCGAGCGCACCGGCAACCTGTTGATGTTCCCAGCGCGCGACGAGGGGCTAGAGGACTCGCTCAACGTCATCTACTGCGGCCCAGTGCCCAATCAGCTCGTAGTCCCGGCCCTGCGCTGGTGCCTCGCCAATCGCAAGGTCGAGCGCATCTTCTACATGGGGACCGACGGTATGTTCTCGCATACCGCCGCCGAGATCATTCGCGACGCATTGAGCGCGATGGCCGCCAATGGCTCGGGCCGCGAGGGTGGACACGACAAAGACCGGCCGCGGATCGTCGGCGAGTCCTTCGCCCTACTCGGGCAAAAGAACTTCGCTAGCGAGATCAAGCGACTCGTCGCGGCCAAGCCCGACTTGATCTTCAACTCGCTCATCGGGTCGAGCAACATCGACTTCCTCGCCGAGCTGCGCGCCGCCGGCATCTCGCCCAAGCAAGCACCGACGGTATCGTTCACGATGGGCGAAAACGAGCTGGCCCAAATCGCCGATATCGACGTCAATGGCGACTACGTGGCCGCCAGCTACCTGCAAGCGCTGTCGCGCGAACAGAACGTGCGCTTCATCGAGCGGTTCCGGAAAAAGTACGGCGACTATCGGGTGGTCAGCGCACCGATGGAAGCCGCGTACAGCAGCGTCTATCTGTGGGCGCAGGCCGTCGAGCAAGCCGGCTCGACCGAGGTGCCGGCGATCCGCAACGCGCTGCGCAATCAGTCGTTTGATGGCCCTGGCGGAACGGTGCGCGTGGATCCAAGCAATCAGCACACCTGGCGTCCCTTCCGCATGGGACAGATCTCGCCCGAGGGCATCAAGATCGTCGGGGGCGACGACACCCTGATCCCGCCCGAGCCGTTCCCGGCCTCCCGCACTCGCGCCGAATGGGAGGCCTTCGCTCAGGATCTGTTCCGTCGCTGGGGCGGAAACTGGGTGAACCCCGACAAGCCAAACCCGCTGCGCTAGCGTCTGTTCCCCGTTCCGGCCAAGCCGGCAAGGCGTCGTCGCGTGGGGCTCTTCCGGGATGCCGCAGTGTCTGCATGCAGCGCGTCCTCAGCGCAGCCCGCCGGGCTTGTATGAGCGACGAGCCGGCACGGGCAAAGATTGCTGTTCCTTTGCAAATCCCGCGCGTGGTACGATTTCACCTGGCATGGAAATCAGCGAACTCAACGAGCTAGCTAATAAACTCAGCGCAGACGAGTTCGCTGCTCGCTTTCCGCACCTCTTCCTGCTGTATTACGAGACCATCGACCCGGTGGGGGCGTCCTCGTTTGCGACGCAGCTCGTCTCTCGCGATGCCGCGCGGAAGAAGCCCACAAGCGAGCTGCGTGTCGTCAAGCTGATCAAGGCGCCGACGAACCCGTACTCCGATCGCATCTCAGTCGGACGGGCCCGCAACTGCGACGTTGTGCTGCGCAATCCGTCGGTGTCGAAGCTCCACGCCCACATCCGTCGCGAGCCCAACGGCAGCTGGGTGGTCATTGACCTGAACTCGCACAACGGGACCGTGGTCGACGGGGTCCGAGTCAGCGGCTCAGCGCCGGCGCCCATCAAGGTCGGCGAGCAGGTCACCTTCGGCGGCATGACCGTTCGCATCGTCGATGCGCACCAGCTTTATCTAGTGCTCCTTGGGCGCTCGCCCTGGGGCAACCGGTAGTCGCCCACCCTCACTCGTCGCTGTCTCCCTAAGTAAGAGCTAGCCTCTCGCGGTCTTGTCGCGCACGATGCGTCGCGCAGCCTGGCGACCGCTGTACAGCGCGCCAAGGATGCCGTGCCCCGATCGCGTCGAGGCCCCCGTCACGTACAGCCCCGGCAGCGGGCCGCGCACGCCAGGCCGACCAGCCATGAACTGCTCTGGCGTCGAGGCGAGACCGTAGCCTGTACCATCAGTGGCTCGCGTGAAGCGCGTGTGCGAGAGCGGGGTGGCCGACTCCCGGTAGACAACCGCCTGCGCCGTCCCCGGGAACAAACCATCCAGGCGCGCAATCATCTGCTCTTCCAGGTCGTGCTTGATCTGCTCGTAGCGCTCGCTGTGGCGATAGCGCCAGGCTTCGGCGTCGCCGCTCTTGGCACCCCACAGCGTCGGTGTGCCGGGTACGACGGTCATGACCTCGACGTTGCAGATGCCGGGCGGTGCGTGATGGCTCGATGACTCGGGGTCTTTCAGCGTCGCGCTGGTGATGTAGCAGCCGCGGGCGGCAATCAGGCCGCTTTCGCTGGGCTTGCGACCGGCGCGATAGAACGAGTCGAAGTCGTAGTCATCGAACTGCCAATAGTTCGTCGCTCGCATGCCGCGCTTGGCCATGTCGGCCTTCACTCCGAGGAAGGTGATGAAGATGGCGTCGGCCATGTGATACGAGTCGAGCCGATTCTGAAACTCGCTGGGCAGGTGTTCGCGACCCACCAAGCGGTTGAACGTCATCAGGAAATCGGCGTTCGACAGGACGACCTTGGCTCGCACCTCTTGGATGGCTTCTCCTGCAGCCCGCGGTTCCAGTCGGATGCCAACGGCGCGGCCGCCTTCGATCAGCACGCGCTCGACGGGATGGCGCAGGTGGATGCTGCCGCCCAAGGCCTCGACGCGCGCCGCCAGCTGATCGGCGATGACCTGCCCGCCGCCACGCGGATAAAACGCGCCGGTGAAGTAGTGCGCGCACAGCCCCATATGCACAAGCGTGCTGGCCTCGCTCGGCGGCACACCGTAGTCGCCGTTCTGGCCCAGCAGGACCGCGCGCAGCCATGGATCGCGCGTGCAGGTGTCGAGAAACTGGCCAATCGTCGTCTCGCGGTTCTGGGCCAAGAGCAGGGCGTCAGTCCCCAGCCCAAGCAGCGTGCGCAGCCCCGGCTGGCCTCGCCCGGCCTGCGTCGTCACATGGATGACCGCGCGCAGCAGGCCCAGGTAGCGATCAATGCCGCGGCGCTCGCGCGGGAACAGCGACAGCAGACGATCGCGATAGAGCTCGACGTTGGCCGGGATGCGAAATCGCAGATCGGGGAAGACCAGGGTGTCGAAGCCATCCTGATCCATGGCGACAAAGTCGATGCCCCGCTCGCCGGCGATGCCGACCTCGGACAGCAGGGCGGGCAGGCGTCCGCCGGGCTGACACTCGCCGATGTAGTGCAGGCCGATGTCGAAGTGATAGACCCCATCGCCACTGCGCCGCCGAAACTGCGTGGCGCAGCCCCCGGCGACGTAGTGGGCTTCAAACACCGCGACGCGCAGACCCTGCCCAGCAAGCTGCGCCGCCGCCATCAGGCCGCCCAGTCCACTGCCGATGATGGCGACGTCTACGCTCTGGGGCACGGGCGCGCGAACGCGACGACGATCAGGCTTGTCGACGACGGGCGTCGCTGGCGCAGGAAGAGTACTCGACATGGGGCCCAGGGTCGCAGAGCCGCCCCCGACACGCAAGGGCACTGGATTCGACGTTGACAGGCGCACCTGCTGAGTGATAGAGCCTTCGCACGTTTCACTGGGGCGTCGACAAGCGGTAAGTCACGGGTCTTTGGAACCCGCATTCGTAGGTTC
>DAORCZ010000152.1:0-10422 GCA_035345735.1 Pseudomonadota bacterium
CGACGAGCCGGCTCCGGGATTCGGTGGGGCCTGCGGGAGCGGGAGCCGCCGGAGCACCCCCACTGGCTTCAGCGAGCAGGGCCGAGATATCTTCCCCGGCGTCGCCCAGGATACCGACTGGCCCGCCGAGCTTGACCGTGTCACCGGCCTTGACGAGCTGTCGCAGGAGGACCCCCTCGTCTTCGAGCGGGAAGTCCATGTTGGCCTTGTCGGTCTCGACCTCGGCGATGATGTCCCCGGGGGCGATCTTGTCGCCTTCCTTCTTCGTCCACTTGGCCAGCACGCCCTCTTCCATCGTCGGAGAGAGCCGCGGCATCACAATCAGCGTCGCCATGGTTTTGTGTCCTTGGGTGAGTCCCCGGGCAGCGACCTCCTGGCTCCGCGTCGTCAGCTTCCGGGCGGAGGGGCAGGAGGCAGAGCCGCGGTGTTTACTGCAGGTACAGCGTGCGCTTGACCGCCGCGACGACGCGCGGCACGTCGGGCAGCACCACCGACTCTAGGTTCAGGGCGTAGGGCACCGGCACGTCTTCCGAGGCCACGCGCTCGATCGGCGCATCCAGATCGTCGAAGCACTCGCGCTGTACGCGGTAGGCAATTTCGCCGCCGAAGCTGCTGTGCGGCGTCGCTTCCTGCACGATGACGCAGCGGTTGGTCTTGCGCACCGAGCTAAAGATCAGCTCATCGTCGAGCGGACGCAGCGTACGCGGATCGACGACCTCGACGGAGATGCCCTCGCGCTCCAGCACCTTGGCCGCTTCCAGCGCCAGGCCGACCATCTTGCTGTAGGCGACGATGGTGCAGTCGGTGCCAGCCCGCTTGATGTCGCCCTTGCCGAGCGGGATCAGGTACTCGCCCTCGGGGACTTCGCCCTGCTCGCTGTACAGCAGCTCAGCCTCGATAAAGATCACCGGATCGGCGTCGCGGATCGAGCTCTTAAGCAGGCCCTTTGCGTCGGCCGGCGTCGAGGGCATGACCACTTTCAGGCCCGGCGTGTTGCAGTAAATCGCCTCGAATGAACTCGAGTGCTGCGCCCCCAGCTGATGCGCCGCGCCACCCGGTCCGCGGATGACCATCGGCACCGAGAGCTGACCGCCCGACATCTGTCGCACCTTGGCGGCGTTGTTGAGGATCTGGTCGATGGCGACGAGCGAGAAGTTCCAGGTCATGAGCTCGATGATCGGCCGCATGCCCACCATGGCCGCGCCGACCCCGATGCCGACGAAGCCGCACTCGGCGATGGGGGCATCCACGACCCGCTTTTCGCCGAAGCGCTGGAGCATGCCCTGCGAAACCTTGTACGCGCCTTGGTAATGGCCGACCTCTTCTCCCATCAGGAAGATGTTGGGGTCGCGCTCCATCTCCTCGGACATCGCTTGGTTTAGGGCTTCGCGGAAGGACAGTCTTGGCATTGCACACACCTCAATTGAGCGTGGCCGCAGAATAACAAAATTCGGCCCGCTCCTAGGGCGGGTTGTGCATCCGCGGCGCCCGGGCCCGGCGATTGCGCTCTGGGTTGTCGATTGCCGTCGGCTCGTGTACATCGATAGCCAGTGTTTCGTGAGGCGCAGGATCGGGCTCGGGACTGGGGTGAAGACAAGCGGCGACTGTGCCTGCGGGTCGGGCTGGCGCTCGTGCTTTCGCTGGCCTTGCACTCGCTGCCCGCGACGCTGAGCATCCTGGCCGGACTGGCGCTGCGGGCCCTGCCCAGGCCCCCCATCCAGGTCGAGATCTTGCCGCCGCGCAAGAAGGCCCCCCCGCCTGTGGTGGTCGAGCCACCAGCCCCAACCCCGGCCGCGCCCGAGCCGGCTACCGCGCCTGCCCCGCCGAAGAAGGCTGTGCCCAAGCCCGACAAGCGCGAGCCGGGTCCGCAGCTTCCGACCGCTCGTCTGACCGGCCTGGGACCGTCCGCCGTCGATGAAGAGCTGGGCCTGCGCGTCCTCCTGCGCATGCCGGCTCTGCGCAACACGCCGCATCGGCAGGTTGTCGAGACGCTGCTGGCCGCCTTCCCCGACACCCACATCCTGGCGGCGGGCACGGCCTTTCCGGCGCCGGCCTCGCTGTCGCTTTCGCGTGCGTTTATCGACGACATCGATGCGCTTTTGATCGCGACGGCTGACCCGCGCGACATCACCGCGACGACGTTTTACGCCAAGCTGCGTCCCGGCAGTGATCTCCTGCCCAAGCTGGGCGGGCGCCGACAGCTCTCGTGGGACAGCCGACGCGTGCGGCAGCTACGCCCGGATCTGTTCGCCTTTGCTCGCCCCGATCTGCTGGGGCCGGGTAGTCCGCCACCCGTCGCGGGAAGTCCTGCACCCACGTCCCCCGGGACCGTCGATGAAAAGGTGCTCTCGCTGTGGGCGGATCGCCTGGCGGCGGCGCTGGGCAAGCCGGGTCCGGCGGTCTACGCCGAGGTCAATAATCCGCAGGGCCGCATCCGCCTGCGCGGCGATATCCCGACCCCGACCGCGGTGCGAGTGGTGCTCTCGGCCGAGGCCGACCCCCAGCTTGTTGCGCACATCGAGCTAGCGACGCCTGACGACGCCAGCCGCCTGCACGCCCTTTTGCCGCAGCTCAAGAGCGAGCTTGCCGGCAAGCTGTTCTGGCTGGGGCTCGGCGGTCTGTTGTCGGATCTGAAGTTCACGCTGGCCTCGTCTGCGTCACCGGGGGGGCCACGTCGTCCCACCGTCGAAGTGCGCGGCAAGCTACCCCGCGCTGACGTCGCAGTCCTACTGCTGTGGATGAAAGGCTGGCTACCTCCGCCGGAGCGCTTCCCCGAGCTGGTCCCGCCGCCGCCGCCGCCACCTGCTTCCGATTCGTCGGACGGTGGTGCAGCAGATGCGGGATAGTGGGCTTCTTGGGCATCGCGATGGCTGCTGTCTGCGTTCTGTGTACAGGGCTTCCCCCAAAACAGCGCATACGATATGAGGAGATAGAGGGATTCTCATGCCGCTATACGAGTATCAGTGCCGTAGCTGCACGCATCGTTTCGAAGAACTGGTGCGCGCTTCGGATGAAGCACCGAGCTGCCCAAGCTGTGCCGGGCGCGATCTAGAGAAGCTTTTGTCTGCGTTTGCGGTCGCGACGGGAGCCTCGGCTCCGGCGATGGCGGCGGGACCCTGTGGTTCCTGCGGCGACCCGCGAGGGCCGGGCGCGTGCAGGCTGAATTGACCGCGCTTTCTCGACGGCAACACCGGTTGATGAGGCGCGGGGGTTGCACCGCCGCTTGGCTGGCGGGGCTCTTGATCTCGTCGCTGGTGCCCCCTTCGGCGCAGGCCAGTCCGACGAGCGATTCGCCCCCCGCGGTGTGCAGTCCGGGGGCCCGGCGGCAGGTTCGCTTGGCGCAGCTCGCATCGGCATCCGGCACGATGTCGGCGCCGATGCGCTACAGCCCGCGCAGCCTCCCCGATGGCCTGGTCTCGCTGTGGGTGCAGGCCGAGGGTGGAGCCGCGGCGCTCAATGCCGCGGGACTTTCGGCACAGGCGGTGACCCCGAGCTTTTCGCGCGTGACCTTGCCGACGAGCGAGCTACCGCGGCTATGGCGCCTGCCGGGGCTGCAGCGCGTCGATGGCGAGCGTCGGCTGCGGCCGCTTTTAGATCGCTCGGTGCCGCTGATCGGAGCGACGGCGCTGCACGACCTGGGGCTGCGCGGGCGCGGGGTGATGATCGCCATCGTCGACACCGGCGTCGATTTTCGTCATCCCGATCTGCGTGATGCCAGCGGCCATACCCGCATCAGCTATCTCTTGCAAGCCGGAGTGCCGCGTCGCGGTCGCCATCCCGAGCTGCCCGATAGCAACGATATGGTCGTCTACACCGCCGCCGAGATCGACGCGGTGCTCGACGCCGAGGCCGCCGGCAAGACGCCCAGCCTGCCGATCGCCGAAAAAGACGAGAGCGGACACGGCACCCACGTCGCGGGCATCGCCGCCGGCACCGGCCTGGGCACCGGTCGGGGGCAGCCCCGCGGTCGCTACGTCGGCGTCGCGCCCGAGGCCAGCCTGTGCATCGTCAAGGGCACCCGCGAAAACGACAGCTTTTCGGACATCGACATCCTGGTGGGCGTGCGCTTCTGCGCCGATCAGGCGGAAGCGCTGGGCATGCCGCTCGTCGCCAACCTCAGCCTCGGCTCGCTGGGGGGACCGCACGATGGGCAGAGCGCCCTGGAGACGATGCTCGATGACATCCTGACCTCGCGTCGCGGTGCGGGGGCGACCACCCGCCTGCCGGCTCGCTTGATGGTGGCGGCGGCTGGCAACTCGGGCAACGACGATATTCACGCCAGCGGTCGGCTGCTCGACGGCAGTCACGACATCGCGATCAAGGTCGAGCCCGCCAATAGCATCGCTGGCAAGACCTCGATGGTCTTCGAGCTGTACTACGAGGCCGCCGCACCGCACTCCGCAAGCGGCGTGCCCGAGCTGAGCTTGGAGCTGCGCTCACCCGGCGGGCGCGTGCTGCGCGCCAACCTGGGCGACAGCGTGCAGGGGCGCTTCGGTGGCGAAGGCGACGCCATCATCGATAACAGCGACACCACCCTGTCCGTCGGCAGCGGCCCCCCCGCCCTGCGTGGTGGCTTCATCCTGCTCAGCTCCGAGAGCGAGACCACGGCGATCAAGAGCGGCACTTGGAGCCTGCGCATCACTGGCCGCACGCTGCGCTACGACCTGTGGCTGTCGGACGCCTCGGCCGATGTCTCGGCTTCGATCGGAAGCCATCTCGATCCCGATGGCTATGTCGAGATCCCGGCGGCCGCCCGCTCGGCGATCAGCGTCGGCGCGTTCCGCAGTCGCCTGGACTGGGTGCGCCCCAGCGGGGCCAAGGTCAACTACGAGCGTGAGAAGGACCGCGTCGCGCCCTTCTCATCAGCGGGACCGGTGCGCGACGGCCGCTTTGCCCCCGACATCCTGGCCCCTGGCGAGTTCATAGTCTCGACGCTGTCGATCGATGCCTATCCCGGCACGGCGCGCTCGGTCTTCACCACCACTGATGGGCCGGACTACCTGCAGGCCGAAGATGGCGTCCACGCCGTGCTGCGCGGTACCTCGCAGGCCACGCCGCATGTCGCGGGCGGACTGGCGCTGCTGCTCCAGCTACGGCCCGATCTCAGCATCACCCAGGCCCGCGAGCTCTTGCGCACGACGGGGAAGACCGATCTCGCGCTGCCCTCGTACGGTCCGCGGCGCGGCTTCGGGCTGCTCGATCTCAAGGCCGCGGTGGCGGCGCTGCGAGGCAGTCCGACGGCCTTGGGCGAGGTCTCGCCGCTGCAGTCCGATCTAGGCAGCAACTTCGATCAGCTGACACCTGGCTATGGCGAGGCGATCCTGACCGTCACGCCGCGCGATGGCAACGGCCTGCCCCTGGGGCCGGGGCATCAGATCGAGATCGAGAGTGACGCTGGCAGCTTCACTGGGCCGGTGCGCTACACCGGCAGCCCGGGCGACACCTTCGGCCGCTACGAGCGCACGCTGCGCGCCAGCGGTCCGCGGGGTACCGTCGCCACCGTGATCGCGCGGGTCGATGGCATCACCCTGCAGCGTCGCTTGCGCCTGAGCTTCGTCGCCGATGGCACCGCGGTTGGCGCCCCCTATGTCTTGGGTGGCTGCAGCTATTCGGCCGGTCCATCGTCCCGAGCGTCATCCCGATCGGGGCCGCTGGGGCTGGTCTTGGCTCTCCTGCTCGGTCTTGTGGGGCCGCTGCGCCGACGCTATCGCGCCGTGGCGGCGGGGCTGCTTTGCCTGGCGGTCAGCGGCGTTGCGACCGCCTGCTCGGCACCGGAAGGCGGGGGCGCGGGGGCGGCTTTGCAGGCGGTTCCCAGCGGGCGGGGTCTGGGGCCGACACGACCGCGATTTCCCGTCGGAGGAGACTATTTCTGGCATGGCACCGAGACCCCTGCCGAGCCCTCGGTGCACATCTATCTATCGGCGCAGTACGCCGACATCTTGGATGGCACAACCCTCGTCGGTCGATCGTCGATCTGCAGCGGGCGGCGCAGCCATCGCACGCCGGCCGGCAAGTACAACGTGACCGAAAAAATCGCCGAGCACGTCTCGAACCGCTACGGCGACTACGTCGATGAGAACGGGCAGATCGTCCAAGCCAACATCGATGCGCTGGGCACCCCAGCACCGCCCGGCACGGCGTTTCGCGGCACCAAGATGCCGTACTTTCTGCGCATTCTCGGCGGCATTGGGCTGCACGCTGGGCCGCTGCCCGGCTTCCCCGACTCGCACGGCTGCATCCGCTTCCCCGAGACCATCGCCCAGCGCCTGTTTGGCGCCGCCTCCGTCGGGATGCCGGTACTCATAGAAGACTGAGGGAACTCTGTGATAATTCCCTTCTATGTCGTCCTCCCCCTCTCCTTCGATCCTTTCGCACCGAGGCCGTAACGCCCCGGCCAGCCCCATCCGTAAGCTCGAACCGCTGGCCCGCAAGGCCGCCGAGCGCGGCACCAAGATCTATCACCTGAACATCGGCCAACCGGACATCGCCACGCCGGCCGCCTTCCTGGAAAAGGCGCGGCTAGAGCCAGGCCAGGTGCTGTCGTACAGCCCGTCGGTGGGCCTGTACCCGTATCGCAAGGCGCTGGTCAGCTACTACAACGGCATCGGCATGCCGGTCGTCGAAAACGACATCCTGGTGACGACCGGGGGTTCAGAGGCGCTGCTGTTCGTGCTGATGGCGCTGTGCGATCCCGGCGACGAGGTCATCACCCCCGAGCCGTACTATCCCAATTACGGCACCTTTTCGATGATGGCCGGAGCGACGCTGCGCACGCTGCCGACCCGCATCGAAGAAGGCTTTAGCCTGCCGCCGCCCGCCGCCTTTGCCGCTGCCATCACGCCGCGGACGCGCGCCATCCTGCTGTGCAATCCCTCGAACCCGACGGGCACGCTGTACAGCCGTGAGGCCCTGACCGCGGTCGTGAAGCTGGCTCGTGAGCACGGCCTGATGCTGATCTGCGACGAGGTCTATCGCGACTTCGTCTACGCCGGCACGCCGCTTTCGATCCTGTCGATCCCCGGGGCCAGCGAGGTGGCGATCATCATCGACTCGCTGTCGAAGCGCTTCTCGGCCTGCGGGGCCCGCCTGGGCTGCATCATCAGCCAGCGGGCTGAGCTGATCGACGCCGTCACGCGCTTCGCCATGGCCCGCCTGTCGCCGCCGACCTTGGGGCAGCTGGGCGGCCTGGGCGCGCTGGAAGATCCGGGGCCGTATGTCTCGACGATGATCGGCGAGTTTCGTCGCCGTCGCGACGTGCTGATGGAAGAGCTGGCTCGCCTGCCCGGCGTCCTGGCGCCGGAAGCGCAGGGCGCGTTCTATTTGATGACCCGCCTGCCGGTCGACAGCGCCGAGACGTTCTGCGCCTGGCTGCTCAACGAGTTTTCGCACCAGGGCGAGACGGTGATGCTGGCCCCCGGTCCCGGCTTCTATCAGACCCCCGGCTCGGGCCGCGACGAGGTCCGCATCGCCTACGTCCTTGGCGAAGCGCCCCTGCGCCGCGCCGTCCAGCTCCTCGGCCACGCCCTCGAAAAGTATCCCGGCCGCACCGCCTAAGCGCCCCCGCCCCCCGAAGCTGTTTACAAATTGGGCTGCCACTGACCTAGACGCGAACGGGCTGCACGGCTGGGGCCCCCGCTTTCCGGAACACTTTTTTTCCGTCGGGGCGCCGAAAAAAAAGGTCCCGGGCGGCCCCAGCCTTACGCGCTTCTCAACAACATTGAATATGTAAACACCTTCTTGCTGAGAAGGGGCTTCTGACTTACTGCTGCCCCAACAGCCAGTAAGGCTGGGGCCGCAGCGGATCTCTCATTTTCGACGCCCCGGCGAAAATGGGAGTCCGCGTCCGCGGGGGCCCCGGCCGTGCAGCGTGGTCGCGCCGAGGGCATTTGCAGCCCAATATGTAAACGCTGTCTTAGTCTTCGTCGTCGCCGAACAGGACGCCGACGGGAAGCTCGACGGCTTCGAAGGGCTCGGCACGGATGCGATCGGGTCGGGCTGCCTGCAGCACTTCGACATAGCCGTCGTCGGTGAGGCGTAGGACGATCAGCACCTGCCTCTGGGTATCGAGCAGCCAGTAGTGGGGGATGCCATGGTCGGCATAGATGCGCCGCTTCTGCACCGCATCGCGCCGGCGGGCATCGCCGTCGGACATGATCTCGCAGACCCAGTCCGGCCGCAGGGTCACCGGATGCCCGCTGGGCCGCTCGGGGGCGCGATCGCGTCGCCAGCCCGCCAGATCCGGGCGCACCGTCTGATGCCGCGACAGCTTGATCTCGACCTCTGTCGCGATCCACCAACCACCGGGACGCGACGGGCCGTTCGGTTGGCGCGAAAAGCGACGGATCACCCAGCTCGAAACTAGGCCCTGGCCCAGTCCGTGTTCGAAGCTCGGCGCCAGCTTGTGGACCAGCTCGCCGTCGAGGATTTCGTGGAAGCGGTGGTCTTCGGGGATGGCGGCGAGGTCGGTGAAGGTGGCGAGATGAACAGGCGGAGTCTGTGAGGAAGCCGACGCCATGGGCGCAGCCTAGCACAGCGTCTGAGCGACGAACTTGCGTAGTCGAGCCGCCGCTTGCCGGGATATACTGACCATCTCCATTCTTCTTCGCCAGGAGGGCACCTTTGCCGCGCATCTTCGTCTCGCAACGGCGGATCCAGCAGTGGACAGAGGAAGGCCGAGTCACGGTCGACAACAACATTCTGACCCTGCCCGAGCTTGGGCGAGCTTTTCGGCTGACTGAGGCGTTTCACGTCGAGCGCGTCGTCTCGGGCGGCGGCGATACCTATCGCCTGACCGGTCGCGTCAAGACCCGCGGCCAGATCGGCACCCTGGGTGGCGAAGTGTTCCTAAATTCGCTGATCATTGGCGAGGCAGCGTACGAGGGCGAGTCGGGCTTTGTCGGCGAGGCGTTAGCCCCAGCCAGCAGCCCACAGCCCGCCGCTGGATCGGGGCGGGTGGCTCCTCCTCCGGCGCCGCCGCCCAGCCGGCGTGATGGGCCCAGCCAAGTCGGCCTGTCGGCCCTGGCGGCCATGTCGGGACCGCAGGCCGCCGGCGCATCGACGATGGGGGCCGTACCGGTCAAGCCGCTGCCGGTCATCAGCGCTCGTGATCGTTCGTCGCTGCAGGGTGTGGGGCCGGCGCCGCTCAAGAAGTAGGTCCGTCGCTGTCCTGCCAGATTTCGCGAGCTCTTGCGGAACCCAAAATCGGAGTACAGTTCGCGTCCCTCTGAGTAGGCCAGACCCTCACCATGCCACCGCTGTTTCCTCTTGTCCTTGCCTTCTTCGCCGTCGCGGTGACGCTGTGCTTCGTCACCCTGGCGCAGCCGCAGCCTATCCCGGCGAGCGGGCGTTGGCGCGATCGGCTGATCTGGCCGCTCTTGCTACTGGGCGTGCTGGCGCAGGCCTTCGATATCGCGTGGCTGTGTCTGCACGGCCAACACCCGGGCTCGTCGGCGCGCGAGGCGATCTATTTTGCCTCCTGGTTGATGCTGCTGTCGCTGACGGGCCTGACGCTGCGGCCGCCGCTGCGCAACCACCATGCGCTCTTGGGGGCGCTGCTCCTTCCGGTGGCGCTGGTCATGGATGTGCTGGTGCGCGTCGTGCCGATCGGCCATGGCGGGCCCGAGCGTCTTTCCGGTGAGCTGGCGGGTCACGTCGAGCCGCGGCTGATCACCGCGCACATCTTCAGCGCGACGCTGGGCACGGCGCTGTTCGGCATCGCGGCGGCCTGCGGCGTGCTGTACCTGCTCAGCGAGCGACGCTTGCGTCGGCGCGGCATTGGACAGAGCGGCGCGCATGCCGGCTTGGCCGCGGGTTCTGGCTCGACGCGAGCGACCGATGCGGCGTCCGCGAGCGGCCCGCGCCCCGTTCTGAGCTGGCGTGGTCCGTCGCTGGAGACCCTGGACTCGTGGAATCAGCGCAGCATCGCCTTTGGCATGCTGGCGTTTACCGCGGCGCTGATCTCGGGCACCTCGTGGCTGATCCGCGTCGCGGCCGAGCGCGGCATCGGCCAGGGCAACCTGCTGTCGGTGGCGGGCTATCTGTTTGGCCAGTCGCGCTACGGCCTGGCGGTCATGACCTGGCTGATCTACGCCGGCCTGCTTTTGGGGCGGGCCGCGTTTGGCCTGCGTGGACGGCGGGCAGCCCGCTTGACCATCGTCGGATTCTTGATGGCACTGGGGGTGCTGTTTGTGTACTTCGCGCGCGATCTACAGGCTCAGCCGTGACCCAGCGCAGTCAGGTCGATAGCGGCTCGGCGGCAGAATCTGCTCTGGGCTTTGGCGCTCAGCCCGGCTCGGTCGGCGGGGCGGCCGTCGTGTCGCGTCCGGCTTGGCAGCGCCTGTTCGTCATCGGCATGAGCCATCGCACCGCGCCGATCGACGTCCGCGAGGGGCTGGCCCTGCCCGAGGACGAGGTGCGCAAGCA
>DAORCZ010000152.1:10522-11992 GCA_035345735.1 Pseudomonadota bacterium
CGCCGATCGACGTCCGCGAGGGGCTGGCCCTGCCCGAGGACGAGGTGCGCAAGCAACTGCAGCAGGCGGCGGCGCTGTCGGGGGGCGAGACGCTGCTGCTGTCGACCTGCAACCGTGTCGAGCTCTACTCTGCGCTGCCCGAGACGGTGGCGGAGTCGCTCTCCGAGCGGGCTGCCGACAGCTCAGGACCGCTGCCCGCGCAGCTTCGCTCGCTGGAAGATGTGCTGCTCTCGGGGCAGAGCGCGGCCCGCCAGTACCTGTATCACCACGTCGGTGAAGCGGCGCTGCGTCACCTGTTTCGCGTCGCCAGTAGCCTGGACTCCCTGGTGGTCGGCGAGCCGCAGATCCTGGGGCAGGTCAAGGCCGCGTATCGCCTGGCACAGCAGGTCGGCACGCTGGGGGCGGGGCGCGCGGGAGGCGGTGGCGAGGGGCCGCTGTCCTCGCTGATACCGCGGGCCTTCTCGGTAGCCAAGCGAGTGCGTAGCGAGACGCAGATCGGTCGCGCCGCCGCGTCGGTGGCCTCGGTCGGTGTCGAGCTGGCGACGCAGGTCTTCGGCGAGCTGCGCGGCCATCCGGTGCTGCTGGTCGGGGCGGGCAAGATGGCTGAGCTGTGCGCCCGTCACTTGCGCGAAGCCGGCGCTGACACCCTGCTGATCGCCAACCGCACGCGTCGTCGAGCCGAAGAGTTGGCCGCGCGGCTGGGTGGCAGCGCTCACGAGCTCTCGGAGCTAGAAACGCTGCTGGCCCGGGCCGCCGTTGTCGTCTGTTCGGCCGGGGCGCAGCAGCCGCTCATCACCTCGGAACAGGTGCAGCGCGTGATGCGAGCCCGGCGGGGCCGCTGGCTGCTGTTCATCGACATCGCCGTGCCACGCGACGTCGAGCCGACGGTCGCCAGCCTCGACAACGTCTATCTGTACGACGTCGATGCGCTGTCCGATGTCGCGGCCGGTAACCGTGCCGAGCGTGAGCGCGCAGCAAAGCAAGCCGAAGCGATCATCGAGAGCGAGCTCCTGCGGGCTCGCGAGCGCCAGGCGACGGCGGATGTCACGCCGGTGATCAAAGCGCTGCGCAAGAAGGCCGAAGGCATCGCCCAGGGCGAGCTGGCCCGCGTCCTGCCGCGGCTGTCGGGGCTGTCCGAAAAAGATCGCGCCCTGGTGAGCGGTCTTGCCGATGCCGTGGTCAACAAGCTCCTGCACGAGCCACTGACCGCGCTCAAGCGCAGTGCCGCCGCCGGCGCCCGCGGTGAAGGGGCCAGCGAAGCCCGCGGTGGCGAGGCCGGTCGCGGTCCGGATCTGCTGGCCGCGGTGCAGGCCCTGTGGTCGCTTTCGCCCACTCCAGAGCCCGGGGATCCAGGCGAGCCCCGCGACGAATCCGGGCCCACCGCCCCTTCTCCATCGGTCCCTTCTTCTCAGCGGAAAAAGAGCAGCGCATGAGCCTTCCTCCCCTTCGTATTGCCACCCGCGGCTCGGC
>DAORCZ010000153.1:0-11923 GCA_035345735.1 Pseudomonadota bacterium
TGGGAGAAGGGCGCGTTCGAGCTCGACTCCTCGGAGAGCAAGACGGTCCTGGAAGAGATCACCGAGTCGACCGAAGGCCTGCTGATGGAAGGTATGCGCCTGCTCGACGAGTTCCGTCGGGTGGAGCCGGATCTGCCGCCCCGCAAGGCGCCGCTGCAGATCCCGCGACCGCTGACCGCCCCGCTGTCGGCGCTCAAGCACCCTGAGCTGGATGTCTTCCAGATCGTCCTCAACGGCGGCACGACGCAGACCATCCTCGATAAGTCGAAACTCAGCGACTACGAGGCGGGCGAGCACCTGATCAACCTGATCAAGCGCGAGTACATCGTCGCCCGCTAGCGACGACAGCTCCGCCTACTCTCGGCGCTTGCCTTTGCCGAGATGGGCGAATACGCTGCCGCCGTGTCTTCTGTCGGACCTGCGCTGGAACTGACCCCTCCGGTAACGCCGGCTGTGTTGCTTGAGCCAGCGCGTTATCTGCTGGGCGAGCACTTGGCGCAAGGTGGCATGGCCGCGCTCTTCTTCGGGCGGCGCATCGCCATGGCCGGCGTCGAGCGTCCCGTCGTCCTCAAGCGCCTGCGTCCCGAGCTGAGCGGCAACCCCGAAGCGCGAGCGCTGTTTCTGCGCGAAGCCAAGCTCCTGTCCCTGCTCGATCATCCCGGCATCGTGCGCTGCTTGGATATGACCGAGATCGACGCCGTGCCCTACCTGGTGCTGGAATACGTCCGCGGCGGCGATCTGCGCCTGCTCTTGCGCCGGGTGCGACGACGGGGACTGCGCTTTAGCATCGCGGCCGCGCTGTACATGGCGCGCGAGCTGTGCTGCGCCCTCGATCACGCCCATCGCCTATGCCTAGCCGATGGCCGGCCGCTGCACCTTGTGCACCGTGACGTCTCGCCCAACAACATCCTCTTGTCGGTGCACGGGGAAGTGAAGCTGTCGGACTTTGGCATCGCGCAAGCACAAGAGCCGTTCGGCCAGGGGCCGCAGGCGCGCGGCCAGATCGGCTACATGTCGCCGGAGCAAGCCCGCCACGAGCTTGTCGACGCTCGCGCCGATGTTTTCTCGCTGGCGACGGTAATCTACGAGCTTTTGACCGATCGCCGACTGTTCGTGGGGCAGGTAGGCCAAAGCGCCGCCGAGGTCTATGGCGAGACGGTGGAAGCCCCCTCGCTGCACGCCCCCGGTCTGCCCGCCGAGCTCGACGACTTGCTGCTGCGAGCGCTGTCGCTCTCGCCGAACCAGCGACCGGTGAACGCGCGCGCCTTTTATCTCGACCTCCATGAGCTCTGTCGAAAGCACGCGCTGTGGCTGGATCGCGCCGAGCTTGCCGCCCAGCTATGCGAGCTCTGTGGCCCGGATCCCAGTCAGTGGGCCACGCTGGAGGAGCGCACCAAGACCGCTGTGATCTCGCCGATAAGCGTCATCCCCGATGGCAGCGGTCCCTCCCATACCCACCCCATCCTGCCGCTTTCAACCGACGAGCTGTCGGGTTCGCTGATCACCATCCCCTGGCCCACCGTCGGTGCTTTCGAGGGGGACAGCGAAGAAGACACCCTGACCTGGAAGTCCCGCCCGCCGAGTCGGAGCAGCCCACGCGTCGTCGATGTCCGTCGCGTATTCGGTCGCCTGCACGCCGACCATGACTCGGACCCAGAAGCCGTAACCAAGCCGGCCGAGCGCACCGCGCCGGAAGAAGCGCTGCCCTATGACGCCGATGCGCCGTCGCTGCAGCAGGCCAAAGTAGGTACTGGCCGCCTGTCGCTGCCCCCGCTTTCGAATCGTTCACGACCGCCCGAAAAGGGTGCCGCTCGCCGAGCGCGCCCGCTGACCCGCCCCGCGCTCAGCTACGCCCTCTGGATTCTGTTGTTCGCGCTGGCGTTGTTCGTGCTGTGGCGCTGGCGAGGCAGCCTCGGCCTGCTGTAGGTCAGCGAACGTTCTTTAGCGACCCGACGGTCCAGGTCTCGACGGGATAGCTGGGGGCTGGCCAGCTGCCTGACGACGACTCCACCGCCGGAGCCGACGCGCTGGCGGGAGCGACGACCGCAACCGCCGTCGAAGGCCGGGTCGGCTGGCCTTCATCCAGCGGGATAAAGTCGCTCTTGCCCGCCCCGCAGACCGGGCAGCGCCAGCTCTTGGGGATGCGCGAAAAGGGGGTGCCCGGAGGAATTCCCCCGTCGGGATCGCCGCGACGCGGGTCGTAAATATAGGGGCACTTGCCGCAGCGATAGCGATTCACGCGGCGCATGCTAGCACAGCCGCTCGGCCCCCCGCGCAGGGCTGGCAGTGCAGGCAAAACCTGCGTCCAGCCACCGTGGAAGATGTACTTCTTCATACGGAGTTCGGTTACAATAATCAGGTTCCACCTCTGCCATGAGCGCTCAGCCGCAAACTGACGACGCACCCCACCCGCTCATCGGGCAAAGCGTCGGTAAGTACAAGATCACCCGCGTCATCGGCGTGGGGGGGATGGGATCTGTCTTTGAGGCGCAGCACGACACGCTCAACCAGCGCGTCGCCATCAAGGTCATGCATCCCAAGCTGATGGCCGATCAGGACTCGGTGCGGCGCTTCCTCAACGAAGCCAAGACCACAAGCCTGGTGCATCACGTCGGCCTGGTGCGCGTGTTCGACTACGGCCAGCTCGCAGACAACTCCGCCTACATGATGATGGAGTTTCTGGAGGGCGAGTCGCTACGAGCCCGCCTAGCGCGCGTCGAGAAGCTGGGTGTAGCGGATGCCCTGCGGGTCACGCGACAGATCGCGGCAGCGCTGGCGGCGGCGCACGACAAAAACGTTGTCCACCGCGATCTCAAGCCCGAGAACGTGCTGATGGTTCCCGACCCCGAGACCCCGTCGGGCGAACGCGCCAAGGTGCTGGACTTCGGCATCGCCAAGGTCATGGAGCCGGAAAACGGCCAGGTGCTCAAAACAACGACCGGCGCGATCATCGGCACGCCGACCTATATGTCGCCCGAGCAGTGCCGCGGCATCGGCCAGACCAGCGATCGCTCCGACGTGTATTCGCTGGGCTGCATGCTGTACCAAATGCTGTCGGGGCGGCCCCCGTTTCAGGGCGACGGCTCGGGCGATCTCATCGCCAAACACATCGTCGAAAAACCCCAGCAGCTGCGCGAGCTTGTGCCCAACGTCGGGCCCGAGATCGAGACGCTCGTGCACAACATGCTGGAGAAGAAGCCTGAGCAGCGGCCATCGATGCGTCAGGTCCTGCAGTCGCTAGAGCAGCTGGGTCAGCTGTCGACCGCGTCGGGGGCCGGCGCGGTCGTGATCGTGCCACCGCCCGATCTGCCGAGCAAAGGCGACACCTCGCAGAGCACCCAGAAGCCGCGCAGCAAGCTGCCCATCTTGGCCGTTGCCGTCCTTTTGCTCATCGGGGTAGCCGTGCTGGTGCTGGCGCCTGGTCGCAAGCCGCCCGTCGCGATTCCCGAGCCCAGCGGGCCGAAGACCAGCCCAGCGCCCAAGATCACGCTCAGCATCGATAGCGAGCCGAAGGGCGCGCAGGTGCTCTCGGCTGCCGAGCAGCGCGTCCTTGGCACCACGCCGTGGCGCGACGAGCGGGCACGCGGCAGCGGCAACCTGGAGCTGCTGCTCCGTGCCTCCGGATACTACGACCAGAAGGTCGTCTTCGACGGCTCGATGGATGACTCGCGCATGGTCAAGCTGATCGCCGTGCCGCCGCCACCGAACACCGCACCGAAGCCACCGCCTGAAGTGAAAAAGACGCTGCCGATCAAGCGCATCGGCAAACCGGGTGGGCGGCCGGGGGGCCAGCCGTCCACCGGCACCTCGAAGACCAACAAGGACGATGATGACGTTCCGGTGGCACGCTAGCGCCCTCTTCGCAGTCTTTCTTCTCGGCAGCTCGCAGGTGGCGATGGCCCAGGGAGCCCCGGCCTCTGCCCCCGCCCAGCCAGCCCCCAGCGATCCCAAAACGCCCAAGGAATTCATCGGCCGGGCGACGCAGCGCTTCTCGGCGGGGGACTACGCGGGGGCCATCGACGACTATCGCGCGGCCTATCAGCTGCGGCAGCTGCCGACGCTGATCTTCAACATCGCGCAGGCCCATCGCAAGGCCGGGCAGTTTCAAGAAGCGCTCACCAGCTACGAGCAGTTTCTCAAAGACGATCCCAAGTCCACGCTCGCCCCGGAAGCCGAGGCCCACGCCGCGGCCATGCGTGCCAAGATCGAGGCCGAGAAGTCTTCGCTTGAGCGTGAAGCCGCGGCTCGTCTAGCGCAGCAGCGCGTCGATGAAGCAGAAGCGCTGGCCAAAGCGCGCGAAGAAGAGCGCAAGAAAGCCGAGGCCGCTCTGCTCTTGGCGACGACCGCCAAGCAGGTGCCGATCTACAAGCGACCGTGGTTCTGGATCGTGATTGGCGGTGCCGCAGCAGCCGCGATTGGCGTCGGGGTCGGCGTCGGTCTGTACCTGCGCGAACCGAGCAGCGATCTCGGGGTCCGGCCCGTCGAGTTCTGAGCCTTTTTCCCGTCGGCACAGCCGACATCTACCTTAGCGTTTGTTGTCTTTGGGGAGGTCCCGATGAAGCGCTCACTTCTGCCTCTCGCCTTATTGGGTTTGGCGACTTGTTCGCGGGGGCCGACCCTGCTGGTCACCGTCGAAAACGTGCCGGCGATGGCGCAGTCCCTGCACATCGTGGCGGCGCACAGCGACGTCGGCACGCAGAAAGTCCTGGCGGCGATCAACGATCTTGAGCCCTTCAAGCTGGCCTCTCCGGCGGCGGCCACCTCGACCTTCCTGCTGCGCCTGCCCGGTGGCTTCAGCGGCGATATCAACATCAGCGTGGGTGCCTTTGCCGGTGCCGACGCCAGCGGCTGCCTGGTGGCCAACGGCAACGCCAGTCAGCCGATGTTTGTCGGTCGCGACGAGACGCTGCGCGTGCCTCTCGACCCCTTCACCGATGCCACCTGCAGCGGCAAAAAACCGATGCTGACCAGCGTCAGCCCGGCGCTGGGTTCGACGAACGGCGGCGAAAAAGTCACGCTCACCGGCTGGGGGTTCAAGCCGGGTGCCAGCGTCACCATGGGCAGCAAGCCGGCGACCAATGTCACCTTCAAGTCAGCCTCGACGCTTGAGGTCACCACGCCCAGCAAGGCGGGCTTCGGTCTGACCTCGATCAAGGTCGTCAACACCGACATGAAAGAGGACAGCCGCAAGGATCTGTTCCGCTTCTACGCGCCGAGCCTCAGCTTCACCGGCTTTCCGTTTAGCAACAACTCCTCGTACTCCGGTGGTGGCGTCGTTATCAGCCACTTCGATCCCACGACCTTGACCGATGTCGCCATCTCGCTGACCAACAACAACTCGGTCCGCGTGCTGTTCACCATCGGCACCAACGTCGTCTCGAACAAGACCAAAGAGTATCCGGTTGGCAACAAGCCCGGCCCGATCGTCGCCGCTGACTTCGACAAGGATGGCGACAACGACATCATCGTCGCCAACATCAACGACGGCACGATTCAGCTGCTCAAGAACAACGGCGACGGCTCGTTTGTCGTCGGGTCCCCCCAGAACGTCGGCATCAACCCGGAAGCCATCATCGCCGGCGATCTGAACGGCGATGGCGCCGCCGATCTGGTGGTCGCCAATCGCTACAACGTTCCCTTGCAGGGCAAGCTGCAGATCCTCCTTAACGACGGCAGCGGCACACTGAGCGTCAAGGCAGGCCAGGTGGCGGTCGACACCGGTGTCGAGCCGGTGGGCTTGGCGCTAGGTGACTTCAATGTAGACGGTAAGCCGGACATCGCCGTCGCCAACCGCAGCCCTCAGACGGTCGGCGGCAGCGACTATCGCGTGAACCTGATCTTCAACCAGGGTGATGGCTTCTACAGCGATCGCGGCACCGGCGCCCTCGCTCTGCCGGTCTGCAAAGAGCCCACCAGCGTGCTGGTCGCCGACGTGAACAACAACAGCATCGATGATCTTTTGGTGTCGTGCAGCGGCGAAGACAAGATCCAGGTCTGGGACAATAGCGGTGGTCTCAACGTCCGCGACTACACGCTGGCGACGGATATGCGGCCGCGCAATCTCGCCCTCACCGATCTCAATGGCGATGGCTACGCCGACCTCATCGTGCCTGCCGAAAACGGCAACTCGGTGAACTTCTTCCTCAATAAGCAAGGCACCGGCTTCGAAGGCCTCACCCCGCTTAAGAAGGCGGCGCAGTGCTCGAAGCCCTACCAGATCATCTTTCTCGACGTCGACATCGATGGCAAAGCCGATGTCGGTATCGTCGGCGATCAGTGCATCGCCGGCTTCTTCAATCAAAGCCAGTAGCCTCGCTTTGCCTCTCCGGGCTACTCGCCCGCCTCTCGCCCATCGCTCGGCCGTCGCTCTCGCGCCACTCGCCTATCGCTCCACGCTGCGGCCGGCGAAAATTGCGCTCGTGTAAAACCCGCAGAAACGCGCGCGGATGTGGCAACATCGGGGGGCTTTTACCGCCTGAACATCGTCTGGAGTTTCCTGTGACGCGGCCTTCTCATCCTCGGTTTTCCTATCGCTCTGCCCTGCCTCTGCACCGACCCACGACCGCCTGCCTATCGCTCCTGACGACGGCAAGCTTGGGTCTGCTGGCCGTACCCGCCTGGGCACAGCAGCCGACCGCGACCCTCTCCTCTTCGCCTGCCGCGACGCCGGCTGCCCAGCTTGCGGTGATCGTGGCCATGCCCTTTGATGGCCGCGATGTCTCGGCCCCGCCCCGCAAGCCGATCACGCCGATGCCCACCGCCGCCGCGATCAGCGACGCGCTGATGGTGCGACCACAGGCGGCCAAGTATCGCGTGCTGACCGCCGACATCTTCGCCGGCATCGCCCGCCTGAAGTACCGCGGTCGCCCCGCCGATCTGCGCGCCATGGGTCGTCTGCTGAAGGCCAAGGTGATGCTGGGGGGCTGGATCGAAGCGACGCCCGGCCCCGAGGCCCCCAAGCCGTATCGTCTGACGCTGACCTTGTACGACGGCGAAGGCCAGCTGCTCGGTCAGCTGGGCTACGACGTTGAGTCGCCGTACATCGAGACCGCCAAGTTCCTGTCGCAATCGACGGCGTTCCTGCAGATGCTCGATACCGCCCTTGGGTTCGACAAGTCGGCGACACCTGCCGTAGCGGTCACGTCGCCGGTCGCGTCAAGTCCTGCACCTGTGACTGCCCCGGCACCGACGCCGGTTGCCAGTCGCCCGACGGCGGTAACCCAGTACGACGACCGCGAGGCAGCCCCGCTGACTTCGGACGATAAGCCCCTGGTGCCGCGAACCAAAGCCGCCGAGGACGAGCGTCTGCGTCGGCCGCCCTGGCTGCCGACCTTTGTGCTGCGGGCGGGCTACTTGTACAGCTCACGCGCGCTCAGCAACGACGGCAGCACCATTGGCTTTCAGCGCTCGGGCGCGCATGGCGCGGTGATCCACGCCGAGCTCTATCCGCTGGCCTTCTGGCGCGGCGCCAGCGATGCCCTGGCGGGTCTGGGCCTGCGCTTCACGGCGCAGCTTCCGCAGTGGGGCGACATCAAGCAGCAGAGCCAGGTCGGCGGCGCCACCACCGGCTCGGTCAGCGCCACCGAGCGGCGCCTGGAAGTCGGCCTGCGCTGGCACCTCAACCCCTGGGACCGCGTCCTGCGTCCCGACTTCGAGCTAGAGGCGCTTTACGGCGATCACCTGTTCGGCTTCAGCAACCCGATCAACCTGATCTACGTCAGCTTGCCGACTGCGACCTACCGCTACATGGGCGCGCAGTTTGGCGCTTCGCTGTTTGTGACCAACTGGCTGCAGCTCCGCGGTGGCTTCCTGTTCAGCAAGCACCTGTCGCTGGGCTCGATGACCACCGTCGGTGTCGATGCCGATGGCAACAGCCTGCGCGAGCAGAACGGCTATCAGTCCTACGGTCCAGGAAACGGCTGGATGTGGCGCACCGACTGGTCAGCGACCGGTCATATCTGGCGCGGCATCCACGCTGGCTTTGCCTTCTTCTTCGAGCAGAACAAGCTGTCGTTCGACGGCAAGGGCAACATCTATCAGACCTCGGGCATGCCGGTGGTCCGGGCCCAAGACGAATACCTGGGAGTCATGCTGACCGTCGGCTACGCCTTCCAAGGCAAGCGCAGCCCGCGCCCGGCGATGACCACCGACGAGACCAGCGAGACCGCCCCAGCGACGGGCACACCCTCGGCGGCGGATACCACATCGACGCCCACAGCGCAGCCGTATCCCGCGCAGCCGTATCCCGCGCAGCCGTATCCCGCGCAGCCAACCGCGCAGCCGTATCCCACGCAGACCTATCCGGCGCAACCGACTGCGCAGCCGTATCCCGCGCAGACCTATCCGCGCCAGCCCGCCCCCCTGCCCACTCGCTAAGCCTGGCTTGACCGAGCGTCAGCGCCGGGTCCATGATGCCCGCCCATCATGGACAGCCTCTTTCTTGAAGGTCTAGAGGTCCCCTGCCGCGTCGGCTGCACCGAGGCAGAGCGTGTACAGCCGCAGTCGCTGCGCGTCGATCTTACGCTGCGCATCCCCTCTCTGCGCCGAGCCGCCGAGCTGGATCTGCTGAGCGAGACCGTCGATTACCGGCTGGCCTACGATCTGATCGGCGCCGTGCAAGGTCGCGAGTTTCTGCTCATCGAGCGCGTCGCGGAAGAACTCGCCGCCGTCGCGCTGCGCCAGCCGCAGGTCTGCGAGGTGCAGATCACGGTGCGCAAGCGTCCCCCCGTGCAGGGGCTGGAGATGGCCGGCGTGCAGATCACCCGGCATCGCGGAGATCGCGCTGCAGATCGATGACCGCTGGCAGCAGCCGACTTCTGCCCTCTGCGGTCAGTCGACATCAGGTAGGCAGAGGTCCGATGACGGGAGCGCCGTGATCTCGCGCACTTAGGCGGGCCGTCGCCTCGAATCGACCTCGGCATTGCGGTTGCTCTGGGTTCTCTGCGTTGGCAACGCGACGCAAACGAACACAGGAGACCGCCCCATGTCGAAGCTCACTCTGCGCAAGACCTTCCTCTCCCGCCTTTGCCACCGCGGCCTGGTGACCGCCCTGTTCACGCTGCCGCTTTCGGCCATCGGCTGTGGTAGCGAAGCGGCTGGCGAGCGCGAGATCGATCCCGATCGCGTGCTCAGCGAAGCCCCCGCGGCCGATCAGAAAGACAGCAGCCTGGCCGCCCTGGGCTTTGACACCGCGCTGCGCAGCGACGGCGGCAGCATGATGTATCTGGCCGGCTATGTGCCGCTTTCCATCCGCGATGCGGCCCAGGTGCGTGACTTCGTGCGCGAGCACCTGGCCAGCGCCTACAACCTGTCGGCAGGCACCGACTTCAGCATCTTGCAGGATCAGGTCGATGCCGCCGGGCAGCGCTTCGTGCGGTTGCAGCAGCTAAAAGACGGCGTGCCCGTGCCGCAGGGACAGCTCAGCGTCCACGTCGGGGCCGACGGTGCGCTGCTGGCCGTGCTGGGTCAGCTGGTTGCGCAGGTGCAGGCCCAGCAGCTCAGCCTCGGCAATGGCCAAAAGATCGTGCAGGCGGCGATCAGCCCGCTCACCAGCGATGGCCTGGTGACGATCCACGGCGCGGTCGAGACCGCGATCTTCGTACCCAAGGGCGGCGACGCTCAGCTTACCCTGCGCGCCACCGTCGAGTACTCCGCCAACGCCAAAGCCGGCGGAGGCCCCGCTCTTGAAATCGTATACATCCGGCCAGCGGACGGCGCAGTGCTGGGCCGCTACAGCCAAATCCACGATGCGCTAAGCCGGCAGGTCTACGACCTCGGGCGCACCTGCATAAAGAGCGGACGTGAGCTGCCCGGCCGCAGCCTGTTTTCCGAGGGCGGCAGCAGCAGCGATGCCTCGGCGATGGCGGTCTATCAGGGCCTCGGCGACACCTACGCCTTCTTCAAGAACCTGTTTGGTCGCGACTCCTACGACGGCCGCGGCAGCCGGCTCTCGGCCTCGGTGCACGCGACGTTCTCGGGCGGCAGTAGCTGCTCGCCAAACAACGCGGTGTGGATGGGCGCGCCCTACAACCAGATGGCCTACGGCGATGGCGATGGCCGCCTGCTGACCGATCTCAGCCGGGCACTTGATGTCACTGGACACGAGCTGACGCACGCGATTACCGGCAGCACCTCGGGCCTGGTCTATCAGGACGAATCGGGCGCGCTCAACGAGGCGATGTCAGACATCCACGGTGTCGCCGTCCTTTCCTGGAAGCGCGCCGGCAGCCAGAGCCAGCCGCCGGCCAACGGCGCCTCGCGCTTCTTGGTCGATGACCACACCTGGCGCGTCGGCGAAGCCGCCGCCGGTCCGCAGCTTGCCGGCGGCGCGCTGCGCTTCATGAACAACCCCACCGCCGACGGTTACAGCCGCGACTTCTATCCCGAGCGCATACCCGCTGGTGGCGAAGACAACGGCGGCGTCCACGGCAACAGCGGCATCGCCAACCTGGCGTTCTATCTGCTGTCGCAGGGCGGCGTGCATCCGCGCAAGAAGACGACGACGCAGGTGAGTGGCATCGGCTTCGAAAAGGCGCTGCGCGTGTTCTACACCGCCAACACCACGCTGCTCGATGCCAACGCCTCGTTCCAGAGTGCCCGCGCGGCGACGGCCCAGGCCGCCCAGAGTCTTTATGGCGCCTGCTCGCCCGAGTGGCACAACACCCATCGCGCCTGGGATGCCGTCGGTGTGCCCGGAGCATGGACGCCGTGCGTCAGCCAGGGCGGCGGCGGCACCACCCCGCAGCCCCCGGCCAGCTCCACCCTGCCCGAGGTTAAGCCGAACAACACCTTCCAGACCGCGATGGCCATCACCCAGTCGGGCACCACGGTCCAGGGGACGTTGGCCAGCCTCAGCGATAACGGCTTCTTCAAGATGACGCTGGCCGCCGGGGCCACGCTCTCTCTGCGCCTCGACATTCCGGCGGGCGCCGACTACGACCTGTACGTCTACAACTCGAACGGCACACTGATCGCCAAGTCGGAAAACGGCCAGGGCCTGGCCGAGACGGTCAGCGTTCGCAACACCAGCACCAGCGCCTTTACCCGCTACGTCCGCGTCGTGCCCTACTCCGGCACGCTCGGTGCCAGCAGCCCGTACAAGCTGCAGCTTTCCTGGTAACGTCTCGGCATGTCGATCGCTCTCCCGCCCCCCGACGCCCCCGCTCCCCCCGACGGCAACTACGCCGACATGATCAACCAGATGGAGTCGGGCTCGTTCTCCGGCTTCCTGGGCCTGCACTTCATTCGCGCCACCGCCACACTCGTCGAAGCCGAGCTCGTCATCCGCGAGGTGCATCACCAGCCCTACGGCGTGGTCCACGGCGGCGTCTACGCCAGCATCATCGAGACGCTGTCCTCCGTCGGAGCCGGCATCAGCGCCTTCGCCTATCGCAAGACCGTCCTTGGCCTGGAAAACCACACCAGCTTCCTGCGCGCGACCCGCAGTGGCACGCTGCACGCGAAGGCCACACCGCTGTCCCACGGCCGCCGCAGCCAGGTCTGGGAGACGGCGATCCACGACGACGCCGGGAAGCTGGTCGCCACCGGACGGGTGCGCATGCTGCTCTTGGAACCCGAAGCCCAGGTCGCCGGTAGCACCCTGTCGTTCAAGAGCGCCCCCCCGACCTCGACGGGAAGCGACAGCTAGCCTACGGCCCGTCGGGCAGCCCCGCGGTCGGACTCAGCGCCGGCCGAGAGCAAGTCGCCCCCACCGGCAGATATCGCATCCGCCACACCGGCAGCCCCTGGGCCAGGACGCGCTCCTCGCGCAGCGACTGAGCGCCGTAGGGATTGCCGGGCAGGAAGCTCCACTCGGCGCGGCTATTGCGCAGTCGCGGCTCGCTCTCCAGCACCGCCATGGCATCCAGCGCCAGGTCAAAGACATCGCTCTGAAAGAACAGCTCTCCGTCGGGTGCCAAGAGCC
>DAORCZ010000154.1:0-3086 GCA_035345735.1 Pseudomonadota bacterium
GCAATCGACACGCTGGGCGGCACTCAGTACGCCCTGGGCATTGCTGATGTCGCGGGTGATCAGGACATCGCCGACCGCCGCGGCGTTTTCCAGCCACTCACGGCTGCGCACGGCCAGCACGTCGGCAAGCTCGGGAGACAGCGGCATGCCGATGCGCTCTGCGAACTGCGAGCCGATCTCATCGATGTTGTGCACGAGCACGATCTGACTGCCGGTCACCGCCGCCATCTGCCAGGCGACACGCAGCACCGGCAGGGCCGGGTCTGAGCAGTCGGTCGCCGCCATGACCAGCGGACGCCCCACCCGCGATCCGACAAACAAGATCGGCCGCTGGCAGCGCCGCAGCAGCGACTGCGCCACCGCCGCTTGCTCAGCCCCGCGCTCGCTCGGCAAGCCCTCGATCACCAAGAGCTCGACATCTTCCTGCGCGGACTCACGCAGGATGTGCTCAACCAAGAGCTCGATGCTGGCGGGATCGGCCGGCTCGCTTGCGGTCACCGGCGTGCAGAACACGACGCGCAGACGCAGGCCGGCAGAGCGCGCTATCTGGTCGGCCCACTGCACCGCCTGCGACTCGGCTCCCGAATCCGCAGACTTCACCAGGACGACGTGGCGCTTGACCCAGCTCGCCTCCGCGGACATGCCTCCGACGGCAAGTGAGGTGGTTGCCTGGGTATCCGGCAACCCATTTTCCGACACAACGAACTTCATGATTGGCCCCCTTGGCATGACGTTTTGCTGATCACGGAGGAAGCGCGGTCTTGCGAATCGACGAGGACCCGCGATCTCTCTATGACCTTACGCGTCGCGTACACATTGACAATTTCAAAATATGTGGACGTTATATCGAAAAATTCCACACGTTAACCCTCGGAGATGCGTATGGATTGGCTCAACTATCACCACCTGTATTACTTCTGGGTCACGGCGCGCGAAGGGGGGCTAACCAAAGGCGCCTTGAAGCTGCACCTCACGCACTCGACGCTGAGCACGCAGCTACATGCGCTGGAGGAGTTCCTGGGCGGCGAGCTCTTCGTGCGCCAGGGACGCGTGCTGGTGCTGACCCCGTTTGGCGTCGAGATCGCCCGCTACGCCGATGACATCTTCAAAGCCGGCTCGGAGCTTGTCGAGATGGCGCGCGGGCGCACGACCAAGCTGCGCAGCGTGCTGCAGGTCGGCGTGGTGCCGGCGGTGCCCAAGACCTTGGCCTACCGCCTGCTGCAGCCGGCGCTCTCGGCCAGCGAGCAGGGGCCGGTCATCGTGCGCCAGGACAGCTACGAGCGCTTGCTCGACGATCTGGCGCTCAGCCGCCTGCACCTGGTGCTCGCCGATCAGCCACCGCCGGAGGGGCTGCCCAGCAAGGCCTTTGGCCACCTGCTTGGCGAGACCGAGATCGTCATCTACGGCACGCGACGGCTGGCCGGGCGCTTCCGGCGCGACTTCCCCAAGTCGCTGGCCGATGCCCCGATGCTGCTGCCCGCCTCCGGAACAAGCCTGCGGCGACTGCTGGAGCGCTGGCTGACCGAGCACGGCGTTCACGTGCAGGTGCGTGGCGAGTTCGACGACACCGCGATGATGCGCGCCTTTGGCGCCAATGGGCACGGCCTGTTCCCGGTGCGCGCCGCCCTCGCCGCCGAGGTCGAGGATGCGCACGGTGCGGTTCCCATCGGCGTGGTCGACGGGGTGCGCGAGCGCTACTACGCCATCTCAGCCGAGCGGCGGGTCCGCCACCCAGCGATGGTAGCGCTGCTGCAGAATGCCCGGCAGCGGCTGCTCGCCCCAGAGCCGCACCGACGGCGAAAAAGCCCACGCAGCCGGCGCCGCAGCCCGACCCCGTAGGCCCGACGGCCCCCCAGCCGACGCTAGTGCAGCACGGTCCGCAGGCGCGAGATGCCGAGGCCACCCAGAAGATCGTTCTCGCTCTCGAAGCCGGTGAAGCGCACGCCCATCCCGGTCAGTGCCCGCGAGCGCCCGGCCGGATCGGCGAAGTTCAGGAAGTAGTGATTCTTGACCTCGCCACGGGCAATGATGCGGGCCGGGGACTCCGGCATCGAGAAGAAGATCTTCACCTCGGTGCCAAGCGGCAGGGGTTGAGCGACCTCGACCATGATGCCCCCGGACGAGATATTACGGGCAACTGCCGAGCACTCACCGTATTTGTCGGTGCGAATCGATACAGTAAATGCCTTATCTAGGCGGTGGCTGCGGCGCTTTTCCATGGGTCGAAGCTAGGCCGGTACGTAAAGGAAGTCAAAAAACTCACGTTGTCCTACATGTGTGGGACATGTGTGTCCGACGGAGACATTCGTGCACCTGAACAAAATCCAAACTGCAGGGGGTAGGGCGATCGCAGAGCCGATCGGGGCGATCGCAGAGCCGCTCGGAGCGATCGCGGGACCGATCGGGGTGATCGCGGCTGCGATCAGCGTCTTTCTAGATGCGGGCTGCGCGGGCGAGCGATCGCTGGGACGACATGCCGCCGAGTCGGCAGCGATCGTAGGGAGTCCAGCCCCGCAGAGGACAGCCGAGCCGGCCGGCACGCCGCCAGCCGACGCCGAGAGCGAGTCGGGCTTCGTCGATGTGGCGCGCCTTGAGCCATCGATTCGCGTCGACCTGCGCTATGCGACGGCCAATAACTTCACGGGCAAGGTGGTGTATCCGCCGAGTGCGCGCTGCTATCTGCGAGGGCCGGTGGCGCGACGACTGCAGGCGGTGCAGCAGAGGCTGCGGGCGGCGGGCCTGTCGCTCAAGGTCTACGACTGCTATCGCCCGCTTTCGGTGCAGCGACACTTTTTTTCTCTCGTCCCCGACGAACGCTACGTCGCCAATCCGCAGAAGGGCTCGCGCCATAACCGCGGTGCGGCCGTTGATCTGACGCTCACCGATGAGGCAGGCGTCGAGCTAGCGATGCCGACCGCCTTCGACGACTTCAGCGAGCGGGCGCATCGGGGCTACCAAAACCTCCCGGCAGAAGCGATCCAGAATCGCGCCCGGCTAGAAGCGGCGATGACGGCCCAGGGCTTTGTGCCGATGCCGACCGAGTGGTGGCACTTCGACGACGCGCAGGCCAAGAGCTATCGCCTGGC
>DAORCZ010000154.1:3186-8070 GCA_035345735.1 Pseudomonadota bacterium
CGTACGGGCAGGGTGGCGATGAAGGGGTCGTCGGTTACGGGCTGATCGCGGAAGAGCTCGCCGTTGCGGATCCAACGCAGGTTTGCCCCGGAGCTTGCCGCAGGGTTGGCGCCGCCGCTCACGCGGGCCTGCAGCACGACGCCGCGAACCGACAAGGTATCGCCTGGCGCAGCGCGATCCTGGCCGCTTACGCCGAGCTCGATCATCGGGTCGTCGACGCCCTGCAGCTTGACGACGGTGCGGCCGTGGCGGATGCCATCGAGCAGCGCGGCCACGCTGAGCTCATCGGCGAGCACCAAGGTCGTGGGATCGCCAATCGGGCTGTCCATGCGACCGGTGCCGCTGCCGCCCAGGTGATCATCGCTGCCGCCAATCGCCGCGACGTGATGTCCGTCCGCGAGGAGCGCATCCCAGAAGCGGAGGGCGGCGGCGGTAAACAGGAACGCGCCCTGACGCAGGCCGCCGGTGCCGATCTCGACGGCGTCGATGGCCTGACTAGACAGCGGCTGTCGCCAGGCACAGCCGATGCACGAAAGCCCCAGATCGAGCACCGGATGATTGATGCCAAACAGCGCCCCCTGATCGTGGACGGCGGTGACTGCGTCGGCGATGGTGACGGCGTGACCGGCCACGCTCTGCCCCAGCCTGTGCTCGACGGGGCGAGTGGCGCCGATGGCGTTGCCGTGCCCGGCATAGGTCGTGTACTCGATCCCTGGCACCAGCAGCAGGTCGGGACTCTGCGCCTGCGCTGCGGCAAAAAAATCGAGCTGCGTCACGGTGTTGTGATCAGAAATCTCAACGAAGTCGAGCTGACGCGAGCGGGCGAAGCGAACGATCTGATCCAGCGCAGGCCGGGCATCGGTGCTCTCGCGCGAGTGGACGTGGAAGTCACCGGCGTAGTAGCGACGTCCCCGGCTCAGCGACGGCACGGGACGATAGGGCGTGCGCTCAGGCTGCGGAGCGAGGGTCGGGCGATCGCGGAGGATGACTTCGAGGTGATAGACGGCCGGCGAGCTTACGACCTTGGCTTTGCCGATAACCACGCGCCAGGTCCCTTCGACGATCGGCCCAGGCACGTAGGCGCGCGAGGCGGCCTGCTCCGCGACGATGGCGGGCTCCCACGTGCCGCCGCCCCAGCCGCGATAGCCCTGCGGATCGTCGAGCCCAAAGTCGAGGATGTTGTCTTCGCTGCGATCGTCGTGCCGCACTTCGATCTCGCGCGTTCCGGGCGGAACGGAAAACGGCACGAAGAAATGATCGAGTCCGCCCTCGGGCACCGGTCCATCGAAGACCAGGGTGGTCTCAGCAACGGCAAGACGGGCCGCAAGGGTCAGCACGAGCACAAGCCCGCCGGAGACCGAACCCGCAAACCGGAAGCGATGAGTACGTCGCATGCGCGCACCATAGCGCGGCAGCGGGCATCACGTCGTGCTGTCGGGGCGCGACACTAGCGCGAGCAGAGACGATAGACCGGCGGGCTGCCGTGGAAGCCCGGCGAGGTCTCGATGCAGACGCCAGGTGCCCCGGCCTCGGCCTTGCCAAAGACCCAGGGCAGCGGGCTGTCGCCGGGCTCGCCCGCCTCGGCCAAGTGGCAGCGCCAGGCGGCTTGGGTACGTCCGGGGGCGGCGCTCGGTGCGGCGTCGCGCGGTGTAAGGACCAAACGTTCGCTGTCACAGTCGATTCGCAGCCGCGGGCTGACCGGAGCACAGGGCAGCACCTCGCCAGGGGGCTGGCTATTGCGGGTGCGGCGATGGCTACAGCGACGATCGGCGAGTTCCAGGTCGAGGCGGAGCTGGGCTCCGACATAGCTGTAACGACCGGTGTAGCGCTGCTGCCACTGCGACTCGTCCTGGGTGCTGTAGTCGCGGTAGAGATTGTTCTCGTAGCGCTCGCCGCTCTCTTCACCCACCAGCCGATGATCGGGGAGCAGGGTGAAGTGCACGCGCACTTTGCGGCGGGAGTTGATCGCCCCTTGCCCACCGGCCAGGTGCAGGCTCGACGCCTCGAACGACTGCGCCGTGAGCTCAGCTGGGGGAGTACCGGCGGAGAGCGGTCCCGCAACCAGATTGAGAAGCGGCAAGAACGGCACAAGCGCTAGAGGGCTGGGGCGAGCAGACAGCACGCGAACTCCGTCCTGTGACTACAGCACGAAAGCGGCCGCGCGGGAAAGACCGCAAGCTTCGCGCTGCCGAGGGAGCGGGCTACAGCGCAGCGCTCCAGACGATGCGCCCGAGGGCGGTGCGCAGCGGCTCGGACAACGGCTGTGGACGACGAGTCTGCCGATCGACGAAGACGTGGACGAAGTAACCAGTGGCCGCGGGCGCAGGATCGTCGGCAGCAAACAGCGCAAGCTCGTAGCGAACGCTGGAGGTGCCCAGGCGCCCGACGCGCAGACCGGCGGTGATCGGCGCGGGATAGGCCAGCGGGCGGTGAAAGTTACAGTGCGTCTCGACAGCCAGACCGATCTGCGCGCCACCGAAGATATCGAGGCGACCGTGCTCGATCAGGTAGTTGTTGATGACGGTGTCGAAGAACGAGTAGTAGACGGCGTTGTTGACGTGCCCGTAGATGTCGTTGTCCATCCAGCGCGTCGCGATCGTCGTCAGGTGGGGATAGTTGGCCCGCGACTCGATGGCGGGGACGGCGCGGGGCGATGCGGGCTGGGCAGGCATAGGCGGGCTCCGTTACCAGCAGGTCATGGCGGCAGAAAAGAGCTGCTCTAGGTGCTCGCGCTCGACGAGACAGGGGGCGTTATCGAGCAAGCGCTGCTGAATCGCTGAGCCGGACACCAGCGCTGTGATGTCAGCCCGGGCATAGCCCAGCGCAGACAGGCCGTTGGGCAGCGCGCAGTCCTGCATCAAGCGGACTAGGCAGGTTGACAGGTAGGCTCCCGACTCGGCGGCGGTTGGGGCGACGTCGCGGATCGGGGCCCCCAGAGCCGACGCGCAGGCCAGGTGGCGCCCTGGATCGGCAGCGGCGGTGAAGCGCACGACGGCGGGGGCGGCGACGACCACGGACACGCCGTGTGGGACCAGCGGGACCTCCGGTGGATAGCCGGCCAGCCGAAAGTCCTGTACCTGACCGGCGATGGCATAGGCCATGCCGTGCGGAATATGCACGCCAGCATTGCCAAAGGCGATGCCCGCCAGCGTCGCGGCGTACATCATCCCCTGCCGGGCCTCGGCATCGGTGGCATCGCGGACGGCACGCAAAAGAAAGCGCCCGCAGAGCCGCAGCGCTTCCAAGCTGCCCAGATCGCTCCACGGATTGCTGCCCTGGCTCATCGGGCGCAGCGTCGGGCGCTCCGGGCGAGGGCGGGAGGTATGGGGCCGCGCGGTGTACGACTCGATGGCGTGACACAGGACATCGAAGCCGCTGGCAGCGACGACGTTCGGCGGCAGGCTGGCGGTGAAGTCGGGATCGATCAGCGCGCGACTTGGCCGCAGGCTGCGATGCGCAATGCCGACCTTGGCATGCGTCTGCAAAAGACCGCAGACGGCGATGCCGGTGCACTCGCTGCCGGTGCCGCTGGTCGTTGGTAGCGCAAGATGCGGCGGCAGCGGGCCGGGGGGCGGTAGCCCTTGACCGACCGGTCGGTTCACGTAGGCCAGAAAGTCAGCGGGATAGGTGGCGTAAAGCAGCGCCGCCTTGCAGGTATCGATGACCGAGCCGCCGCCGATCGAGACATAGGTGTCGCAGCCCGCCTCGCGGGCGAAGCGCGCGGCGTGCAGAAATGAGCGGTCGCTGGGCTCGATCTCGACCTCGTCGTAGACCACGACCTCGCAGCCGGCGGCGCGCAGGCTGGCCAGGGCTCGCTGGCTGCTTTCAAGATCGCGCACCCGTCGATCGCTGAACACCGCGACGCGGCGCGCCGAAAATGAGCGAGCGTGATCGCCCAGCTCTGCAACCACGCCGCGACCAAAAACGATGCTCTGGCTATCGACGGCAAACGCCGAGTCGCCCGCCGAGCTGGGCAGATAGTAGTGACTGCACGACATGCGCAGCGACGGATGAGACTAGGAAAGCGGCACTCGGTCAAGCGCCATCGCCGACGTCCGCGCGCCGCCCACTGGGTCAGCGTCGCCTGGCTTTGTAGCTGTAGCTCAGGCCCAGGTAGCCGGTGTGGCGCTGATAGCTCTCCGTCGCTGCGCCCGAGCCGCCGCTGCGATCGCCGGGCAGGCTGAAGTAGCCGGTGTAGCGCAGCACGAAGCTCAGCCCATGCGGCAGCGGTCGCTCGATATGCAAGAGCGCCAAGCTGCGGTTGTCGTCATCGATGTTGCTGACCGGGACGTACAGCCCCGGCGCTCCCTGCAGCAGGTTGATCTGCGCCTTTCCCGTCACGTAGAAGTCGCCCGGCAGGCGGAAGCTGAGCTTGGCCAGGATGAGGTGCCGCTGGTAGCTCTCGCCCTCGAGGTTCGAGAGCGCAAGCTGGGCCAGATAGCCAAGCTGCAGGAGGACCTGCCCCTGCCAGGTCAGCCCACCGCCGCCCTGGATAAATAGGTCGCTGCGACCAAACATGTAGCCGCGATAGTCGGCGCGCAGGTGCACACCCAGATCGAAGTCATGGCCTAGCTCAGGGTCGCCGGCGTGCAGGAGCAGGTTGAGACGAGAAGCCAGCGACGGGGCCAGAAACGTAAACGCCTCGTCGGGCTTGAACGCGAAGTACTGCACCCCCAGATCTAGACCGCCATCGATGCGGTGCTGCGGGGTCGCGGGGAGCTCGCGCGTGCCGGTCAGGCGCGCCCCTGCTGACAGCGAGCGAAAGTCGCGACTCTCGGCCAGGCTGGCGGGGGCCTGGAAGGCCTCGTAGTAGTCGGCAAAACCAAGCAGGCGCAGCCGTCCTTCGGGCAACAGGCGCAGCCCGTGCTCGTAGCTGCCGAGCAC
>DAORCZ010000154.1:8170-11824 GCA_035345735.1 Pseudomonadota bacterium
GCCAGCGAACCGAACAGCAACGACATGCGCGGCGCCACCATAGCGCAAGGCTCGTCGTAATGGGGACTGCTGCGGCGCGGCAGCCGGCTTGCCCCGCCTGTCCGGGGCTTGTGAACTTGTGCTAGGGATGGGACTTCGACTGCGACATGTGGGCAACACGCAGGCTGGCCAGCAATCAATCGACGGGAACGCGGCAGGTGAACCGGCCGGCCGGCTGGTCATTTCTGCCGCCTCTGCTGGCGACGCTTGCCGCCTGCGCCCAACCCATGCCAGGCCCGGTCTCGGCTGATGACGACTGTCAGCTGCGCATCTGGTTCCGGCCCGAGCGGGCGCTGTCCCGCCCCGACCTGACCGATGCCATGACCGTGACGCGACCGCTGCGCCGCGCTGACGTGGAGTCGGCGCAGGTACTGGGGAGATGGAATGGCTTTGCCAGGCCCGGCATGCCGTTTCTCGACGAGCGCATCGGCCGCGATGGCGAGCGCTGGCAGACCCTGTCCCTGCCCCTTCCGCCCGGCACCTACGACTACGGCATCCTGATCGGCGACTTCATCGTGCCCGACGATGTCAACCCGCAGGGCAGCTTCGGCCCCGATCCGCGCTATCGCGACAGCGGCCCCTTCGAGGTCGAGTGGACGCGAGGCATCGTCCGTGACTGCTCGGCGCCACGACTGTGGTTTGAGCGGGTGGAAAGCGGGGCCGGAGAGCTCATGGCCGAGGCGCGCTATGCGGCCGGGGCTGCACAACAGGAGCTATCGCTCGCCGGGCTGCAGGCGACGCTGCGCCGCGGTGCCGAGGCCCTGCCCCCGCCCAGCCTGCGCCTGAGCCCGCAGCCCGATGGCCCCATGCGTGTTGTCTTGTCGGCGACCGATCTGCCGGCCGGCAAGTACACGCTGGAGCTTGCGACCGTGCCCTCGCCTGCTGCGCCACGCCTTGCGGCCTCAGCCTCGGTCTTTGTCTCGGTCCAGACGTCACCGGGCGGGACCGAGTCCACGACGAGTCCGCCGATCACGGCAGCGGCGCCTCCGCTTTCCGATGGCGTGGTCTATCACGTGCTACTCGATCGCTTCCTAGGTGACGAGGGTGCACTGCCCCCGCCGAGCAGCCCGGGGCGACGGGCCGGCGGCACGCTGCGGGGCCTTCAGCGAGCCGTCGAGGCGGGGCACTTCGAGCGCCTGGGCGTGACTACGCTGTGGCTGTCGCCGCTTTACCAGAACCCACGCGGCACCTTCACCGGCCGCGATGGCCACCGCTACGAGGCCTACCACGGCTACTGGCCCACTGAGCCGCGGCAGGTCGAGCCCGCGCTAGGTGGCGAGGCGGCGCTTGTGAGCCTGGTCTCGGCCGCGCACGCACGCGGCTTGCGCTTGATCTTCGATGCGGTGCCCAACCACGTCTTTGCCGATCATCCGGCGTATCAGGTTCACTCGCGCCGCGCCGTGGGCATCGCCGCGCTGCCCACGCGACAAGCCGATGCGCAGAGCTGGTTTCACGATGGCGATCGCGCATGCATCTGCGGCGCTCCTGGCTGCGGCTGGGGCGAGCGCATCGAAGACTGCTGGTTTGATCGCTACCTACCCGATCTCAACCTGCGCCATCCGGACGCGCGGCAGGCCGGGGTTGAGGACCTGCTGTGGTGGCTCGATCGCTTTGACCTCGACGGCATGCGCATCGATGCGGTGCCGATGATGCCGCGCCCGGCGACCCGCAGCATGGTCAAGGCCGCGCGCGAGCAGCGCCTGCGGGCAGGGCTGGACCTGCTCGTCATTGGCGAGAACTACACCGGACCCGGCGCGGCCGGACGGGCCAGCATCCGCAGCTTTCTCGGGCGGCACTACGACGGGCTGGATAGCGCCTTTGACTTTCCGCTGATGTGGGCGATGCGCGCTGCCCTGGCGAGCGGCAGCCTGGGCCTCGACGCCCTCGAAGACGAGATCGCCGCCAGCCAAGCCGCATTCGCGGGCTCGGGTGCGGTGATGGGCCTGATCCTCGATAACCACGACACCCCGCGCTTCTTGTCGGAAGCCGCGGGCAATGCCGGAAACGATCCCTGGCTGGATCCTCCCGCGACGCCGACGGACGAGACGCCGTACCGCCGCCTCGGGCTGGGGTTGACCCTGCTTTACACCCTGCCCGGTCTGCCGGTGCTGTACTACGGCGATGAGCTGGGCCTGGCCGGCGCCAACGATCCCGACTCGCGTCGCGTCATGCCGGACATCCTGCGACCCAGCCTGGGCCTAAGCCCGCAGCAGGCTGCGGTGCTGGCCCACGCCCAGACACTGGCAAGGCTGCGTCGCTGCTTGCCCCAACTTCGTCGTGGAACGCGCGAGCCCCTGTATCGCGCCGCTGACGTGATCGTCGCCCGCCACACCCTTGCCGCGACGAGCGACACCGATCCTGCCGAGCCAGTGGTGGTGGTGCTGTCGACCGCCAGGAACGATCAGCGCATCCTCCTGCGATCGACAGCGTCTGCGTCTGCAGCCCCCTCCCGGCTGCCGCCTGGACGCTATCGCGACGCGCTCTCTGACGATCGCTTCGAGGTCGCGGCCCCCTTAAGCGACCGCCCGGCAAGCCCCATCGTCCTCACGGCTCGCGCGCTGCGCTCAGCGATCTATCTGCCGGAGGGGCATCGCTGCCTCTAGCTCAGCGGGCTGGGCGACTGAGCCGGTAGCGCACCTGGGTGGCGGTGCCCTCGACGGACTCAAGCAGGGTGCCGTACTGGCCGAAGTCAAACACCATCCGGCCGCGCAAGCGAGCGGGCTTGTCCGGTGTGGCTTCGACAAAGCGGAAGCTCTTGCGGTCGGCCTCTTCGAGGTAGAGCCGCACCCGGCCGGTGGCGACGGAGACCTCGGCATCGACGGTGGGATCGACGCTCTCGGCCTTGAGCAGTCGCAGGCTCTTGGCACCGGTCAGGCTGTCGTAGACGCCGGTGGCCTCAAAGGCCGTGTTCGACCCCAGCGTCCCTTCGATGCTGTGCGGGCCCTTGCCGGTGACCTTGCCGTCGGCCTTGGGAAGCTGCGGCACGACCCCGCCGGTCGCCGAAGTCGCCGGACTTGCCGTCGCCGATGCCGACGGAGAGGGCGGAGCCGCACCCAACGGATTGCCATCCAAGGTCAGCACCACCTTGGCCGGCAGCGCAGCCCCGGGCTTTTCCGTCAGGCGATTGTTGCGCGCACTCAGCTTTTTGAGCGCCGGCAGGCCCCGCAGCGCAGCCAAGCTGGTCAGCTGATTGCCGTCGAGGTTTAGGTCGGAAAGCTGCGGCAGATCGGCGATCCCCTCGACCGAAGTTAGCCCGCAGTCGGTCAGCCACAGCGCTTGCAGCGCGCTCAAGCGACGCAGCGGTGACAGATCGGCCAGCGTGACTTGGCTTAAGCGCAAGCCGATGACGTGCCCGCCTTCAATGGCAATTGCGCGCGCGTTGCGATCGATGCCGCGAATGCCGATCGAGCGCAGCCCCTCGGCGGTAACTCCCGTCCCCTTCAGCAAATCGGAAAGCGCCTGCCGTTCCCCCGCATCCATGGTCTTGAGCTCCTCTGCGATAGCCCCTGATCCCCCACCTCCAGGCGAGTCAGTACAGGAAAGCAGCCCGCCGCCGAGCGTCAGCGATAGCGCGAGCGCCCTCGTCAGCGACGCTGCACTTGTTCGGCCATGCCT
>DAORCZ010000155.1:0-11818 GCA_035345735.1 Pseudomonadota bacterium
AGTGCGCGCCCGGACACGTCGCGTGCGGCGACATCTGCATTGCCGCCACGCAGCCGTGCCCGCCACCTGGCGATCTGGGAGACGCCGCGGCGCCCGGCGATCTGGGGCCCCCGGCCGATCTCAGTTCCTTGGCTGATTTCAGCGCCGCCGACTTCGGCGCGACTGACTTCGGGGTCCCTGTCGATCTCAGCGTGTCGCCGCCGGATGCCAGCAGTCCGCCCGACGCCGCGTCGTCCCCGGACCTCCTCTCGCCGGCGGCCAATCATTATTTACGATTCAACGGTAGCGACGGTTATGTTAAAGTGGGATACAGCTCTACGATGGATGTCTCTTCAGCAATGACGATCACCGTTTGGTTCCGTCTGGAAGACAAAACGGTGCCTTCGCATCCGCGGATTATTTCAAAAGGTGCAGACAGGGCAGGATATGAAATTAAGCACTTGCTCGATCTCACCACGCCGCCTTCGGGCACCGCCGGGCGCTTGCAGTTCCTGATTGCCCCCGGCGTCTTGACCTCGACCACCGCACCGCAGATCGAGCGCTGGTATCACCTGGCCGTCACCTACGATGGCACGCAGATCGCGCTGTACCTGGACGGGGTCCTAGATGCGGTGATGCCGGCCTCGGGTCTGGTGAACCGGAACAGCGAAAGTCTGTGCTTTGGGCAGAAGAGCAGCTGGGCCTGGGACAAGTTTAAAGGTTCCCTGGATGAGATGTCGTTGTGGCGAATTGCGTTATCCCCAGAGCAGATTCAATCCGTGATGCAGAATGGATTGCGCGGGAATGAAACCGGTCTCGTGGGATATTGGCCATTTGAGGAAGGGGGCGGGCTGACAACGGCGGACAAATCGGCCAATGGCAATCATGGCACCCTGCAGGGCGGCGTCACCTGGGTTCCGGCGGCGGCGAGGATCACGCCGGGCAGCCTGCGATAGGCGGCATGGCGGCCGGGCCGTCATGCTTCGTCTGGCCGGGAATGCGCCGGTGCGTATCGAGGGCGATGGCTACATGGACGGCCCTGCTTGGGGAAGGCGATGCCGCAGCGCTGGACCGCAGCGCCTAGCTGCCGGGCGACCCTGCCTTCACCCTGCGCGAAATCGACGCCGTGAACACCCGCGGCAACGAACCAATCCTAGGGCACGACGGGCGGTAGCCAGATGCCCTGATCCTGCAGGGCCTGTCGTAGCTGCGGCCAAGTGTGCGAGCTTCTTCGGTGGTGCAGGTCTTCGATCATGTGGACGATGGCGTCGGGAAGCTGCTCCAGCGGGCCGGTGGCTTCGCCATCCTGGGGATCGCCGGGGTTGTGCAGATCGATGTGGACGTTGTCGGGATCTTCGGCGCGGTCAAAGCCGCGGAAGTGAAGCTGGGCGCCGCGAAAGCGGCAGCGGACGCCCCAGGGCGAGTCCTTGCCGGCCAGCCAGAAATCGCCATACCCGCGCGACAGCAGAAGCTCCCTTTGCCCGCGTGATCCACGTCGCGGAAAGAAGGTCATCTCGCCGGTCTCGCCGACCCAGCGCACGGTCGATACCTCGTCCCACAGCGACTCGTGTTTGAGCTTGGCGTAAAGGCACAGGAACGAGTTGCGGCCGGCGGGCGAAAAGCCACTCTGCCCATCGGGCTCGACCTGATGGTTGAAGCGCCACTCGGGATACACCTCGCGCGGGTCGATGTTGACCCCGGCGAAGTGCAGGTGAAACCAGTCGAGAAACGGCTCGCGATCCCACGCGAAGCGCGTGCCATCGAGGAGGGCCTCGTGCAGATCGGGGATGCGCACCACCGGGATGTCGTACGGCAGCGAAAGTCCCTTGGCCAAAGAACGCCACGCATTGTTTTCCGCAGGATCGACCGGCATTTGGGCCTCTGTGCCCAGCCTATCACAGGGGTTTCCGACGGGGGGCAGGCACGCTGGGGGACGCGAGCCTAGACGCTGCGGCTCCGTTCGCTGACGCGGCGCGGCGTTCTGTCTGGATCATCTAGCGGCAGCATGGGTGCGATCTGCGCGGTCAGCGCATCCAGAAAATGGCGCACTTTCGGCGAGAGCTGACGTCGGCTGGGAAACACCGCGTGAACTGGCCGGCTCAGCCTGCCGTCCGGCCCGAACAGCAAGCGCAGGCGACCGGCGCGGACCGCTTCGGCGCAGACGATGGAAGGCACGTGCGCGATGCCGACGCCCGCGACCGCTGCATCGCAGGCCACTTCCAGATCGTTTACGACAAGCTGCGGCTGGACCTTGTAGCGCGTGCCGGCGAGCTCCCAGTTTTCGACGGGCTGCATGCCGATGCAGGGTAGCTGGCCGAGCGCAGGGGGAGTGGGCAGGCCGTGGGCTGCGACAAAGGTCGGGCTGGCGACGTAGTAGACATGGCCTTCGCCCAGTCGGCGGGCGGATAGCGTCGAGTCGTTCAGCGTGCCGACGCGGATCGCCAGATCGAAGCCCTCGTCGATGAGGTTCACGCGGCGCTCGGCCAGGACCAGTTCGATCCGCACGCGCGGGAAGCGGGCGAGATAGCTGGCCAGGACCGGCGCCAGATAGCGTCGGCCATACAGGGTGGGGGCCGAGAGGCGCAGGAGGCCGCTTGGCTCGCGCTGCTGCTGCTGCGCTTCGCGGTTGGCGTCGTCGATCTGGCTGACGATGGCGCGGCAGCGCTCGTAGTAGCGGCGGCCCGCCTCGGTCGGGCGCAGGCGGCGGGTGGTGCGTTCGAGCAAGCGCACGCCCAGCTGTTCTTCCAGGTGGCTGATGCGCTGGGACACGCTCTGCTTGGTAATGCCCTGCAAGCGAGCTGCCGCCGTGAAGCTGCCTTCTGAGACCACCGAAGCGAAGAGCAAGAGGTCGGTAGGGACAATCACATTGTCAAGGATAGCCTGACAAAGCGTCCAGATGCAGCGCATTGTCTACGTGACGAATGAGCGGCACGCTTGGATCATGAACAACAAGCTCATCGTCGTGGTCGGGGCGGCCGGCAAGCTGGGTCGTCTCGTGGTGGATGCTCTTCTCTCTCAATCTGATGTGCAGGTGCGGGCGCTGGTGCGCGATCCCAAGAAGCCCGAGATCGCGGCCGTGCAGCACCCCCGGCTGACCTGGCTGGCCTACGATGTCGCGACCGCTAGCCCCGCTGAGCATGCGGCGGCGGTGGACGGCGCTTGGGCGGTGGTCTCGACGCTGCAGGGCGGGCCCGATGTCTTGATCGAGGGTCAGCAGCGGCTGCTCCTTGCGGCCAAGGCGGCGGGGGCGCGGCGCTTCATTCCGTCGGACTATTCCTTCAACTTCTTTACGCTGCCGCCCGGCATCAACGTCAACTCCGACTGGCGACGGCGCGCGGCTGAGCTCGCCGATGCCGAGACCAGCCCGACCTTTGAAGTCGTGCACGTGCTGCAAGGCATCTTCGCGGATCGCGGCGTCCTGGGCTTCCTGGGGATGTTCGATCCGGGGGCGGGCGTGGTGCGCTACTACGGCGATGGCCAGACACCGATCGACTGGACAAGCTGGGAAGACACGGCGCGCTTCATTGCCGTGGCGGCGCTTTCCGAAGAGTCGCTGCCGAGTCGCTTGTTTGTCCGAGGCGAACGGGCTGACATCTTTGCCTTCGCCAAGACCTGGGAGTCGATCCACGGTCGGCCGCTTTCGCTAGAGAGACAGGGCTCGCTGGCCGACCTCGATGCCGAGATCGCCCGTCGGCTGGCCGCCGAGCCGCAGAACATCTACGCCTGGCTGCCGCTGCAGTACGCGCGCGGGTTGTGGAGTGGCGAGGGCCTGCTAGGCGAGATCCACAACGCGCGCTTTCCAAGCATCCAAGCTGAGAGCTTGGCGCAGGTTATCGCCCGCGGCGCGCTGTAGTTAGGGCCGGCGCAGATCGAAGCGAAGCTGACGCGACTCCAAGAGATCCCCCATCGCAAGCTGTAGCTCGGAGCGCGCTTTTTCATGCTGCAGCAGCGCTTCTAGCTCGTCCTGCCGCGCTTGCGCTACGTCGGCCTGGCGCTGCGCAACGTAGAAGTTGCTCGACAAGCCGTTGAGGAAGCGGCGCTGCTCGACCTCTAGGCTGCGATCGCTGAGATCGCGAGCCCGGGCCGCTGCGTACAGCCGCCGTTCGGCGGTGTCGATGTTGCGCAGGGCCATCCGCAACTGCGCCCGCACATCGAGCAGCGCGGCCTCGCGACTAAGGCCGACCTGACGCAGCGATGACTCGATACGCCGGATGTTGGCGCGCGCTTCAAGACCCAGCGGGGCCCACGATAGATCCGCGCCGATGCGCCACTGCCAAGCGGTGCGCTCGCCAACCTGGCCGAGTGCGCGGCCATAGTCTGCGTCTTGCCCGACGGTGCCGACGTCGCCCGCGACGTTGAGCTGGGGCAAAAGGCGGTTCCGCGCGACCTCTAGATCGAGCAGGATCTTGCGCTGCTGGATGCGCGCCTGTTTAAGCTCGGGTCGCGCCGACTGCGCTCGCTCGGCCGCCTGATCAAGAGAGATGTCGACGTGCACAAAGCTTGGCGCATCGATCGGCAGGAGCGGCCTTTGCCAGTCAGAAAAGGGCTGGTTCAGCACGCCGCGCAAGAGATCGGCGGCGGCCTCGATCTGCGCTTCGGCCCGCACCACGGCCAGCTGTCGCTGCGCGAGCGTGCCCTCGACGTTGATGAGATCGGAGTCGGGTAGCACGCCGGCCGCAATCTGGCGACGGGTCAGGGCAAGCTGCTGCTCGGCCAGGCGCTGCACCCCCAGCACGACCTCATAGCTGCGCCAGCTGCCGACCAGATTCCAGTAGGCATCTTCGGTTGCACGCACCGTCATCATCGCGCGCAGCCGGGCGGTCTCGCGCTCGCTCTCGCTGTCGAACTCGGCCTGCATCACGGGCGCCCACTGAATGCGGCCATCAAACGAGAAGTCACGCAGCAGCGGCTGCGACAGACTCAGCGACAGCGTCGAGCGATAAAGGAGCGGCGCGACAGCGGTCCCGAGCGTGCTGTCAGATCGACTGTTGTTAAAGCCGAGGCTGAGCTGCCCGCCGGTCGGCAGGCGTTGAAGGAGGCCAAGGTTCCACAGGTAGCTGGTAGACAGCAGCACTTGGCCAGCGCTGCCCTCTTGCGCCGTGAGGGGAGGCGACTGCGACGTGCTTTGCGAAAACGAGCCGCTGAGCAGGGGTTCAAAGCGAGCGAGGGCGATGCGGCGCGATAGCACAACGGCGGCCACGCGTTCGCGCGCGAGCGAGAGCTGTAGGTTCTTTTGCAGCGCCGTGAGGATGGCGTCTTGCAGACTGAGCGAGAGCAGGGGACGGTCGGCGAGCGACTGCGGGAGCGGTGGCCGCTGTCGCAGATAGTCCGGCGGCACATAGGGGGCGGCGGGCGTCGCGGTGGTCGCCAACACGGGGGCCATCGCTGCGGGATTGGCTGCCATGACGGGCGCGATGACGGCAGGCAGAAGCAGCGCGCAGCCGGCCAAAGCGAGGCAGCACGAAAGGGGAGGTATGCGACGCGGGGAGCGCATCAGAACTCCTGCGGGGGGCGAGGGCGGTTGCGGCGTTTTTCGGGCCTGTGACATCGAGCGTCCTAGCTGTGCTGCAGCGCCAAGATGGGATCCAAGCGGCTGGCGCGCAGCGCTGGATAGAGGCCAGAGAACAGGCCGACGACACCCGATACGCCAGTCGAAAGGAGGACGGCGAGCGGGGTGATGACGGTTGGCCAGCCAGCGTAGGTTGCGACGGCGGAGGAGATGCCGATGCCGACCAAAACGCCGAGCAGGCCGCCGGTGCAGGCGACCAAGAACGACTCGACCAAGAACTGCACCAGGATGTCGCGCTGCAGGGCACCGACCGCGCGGCGCACGCCGATCTCGCGTGTCTGCTCGAACACCGAGGCCAGCATGATGTTCATGATGCCGATGCCGCCGACCAAAAGAGAGATGCCGGCGATGCAGCCCATGACGATGCTGAAGATCCGCTGCGTCTCCTGCCGCTGGGCAAGGAGGGCGGCGGGGATGAGGAGCTCATAGTCCTCGGCACCACCTGAGAGCTGAGCGAGCAAGCCGCGGATCTGCGCGGCGGCTTCGGCGGCGGGAACCTGTCCATCCAAGCGAACCACCAGCTCGACCAGCGGAGCGTCGAGCGGATCGCGATCGAACTTCTGAAGCAGCGTCGACATCGGCACATAGATCTCGCTGTCGCGTTCACTGCCACTGAGCTGGGAGGAATCGCTGCCGCTCAGCCGATCGCGGGCCAGCACGCCGACCACGCGCAGCCAGACATCGTTGACTTTGATGTAGCGGCCCACCGCCTCACCAGTCACGAACAGATCGCGCCGCACACCGGCGCCGATGACGCAGACCTGGGCATGCCGGCGCTCATCGAGATCGTCGATGAAGCGACCTTCGCTAAGGCCGAGGTGCGTCACTTCGACGTGCCGGGGCGAGACGCCAAAGACGCTGCCGGTGGTCTTTTGGCCGTCGGCGATGATCTTGTGCGGCGTCAGCTTGGCCTTCGGTGCAACCGAGGCCACGTGCGGCACGGCTTCGCTGATGGCGGTGGCCACGCGACTGCTGAGGCCCATCCATTTTTTGCGCACCTCGGTGCGTTCGTTGACCGGCACGTCTTTGGCACGGACCAGGATGTTGTTCACACCCAGGTGCTCGATCACGGCCAGCGCCTGGCGTTCGGCTCCGGCGCCGATGGACAGCATGGCGATGACGGCCGCGACCCCGAACATCATGCCCAGGGTCGATAGCCCGGTGCGCAGTCGGCGCGACGACAGGTTGTTGAGGGCAAATAGAAAGGCGTCGGATGCTTGCATGACGATCCATCTCCCGCGGCGAGCCAGCCCAGCTCGGCGGAGCTTGCGTGTTCTAGGTCAGCGACTCGTGGGGCGAGGACGGCGGGCTTCATCGTTCGGGCTCGGGTTCGGGCCCGGCTCGCGCAGCGCAACCATGTCGCCTTCCTGCAGGCCCGCCGTCACCGAGGCCAGACCTGCCGTCGCTGGTCCCAGGGTTACCGGGACTTCGACAAACCGGCCGCGGGCATCACGGCGAAACACCACCCAGCTTCCCTTTCTCTCTTGCAGCGCGGGGCGGGGCACCACCAGCGCTTGTAGCTCGGCCAGAAAAAGGCGTGCCTGGACCCGCTGTCCCGGCTTCATCACGGTCGGGTCGGACTGCGCCAGGCTCAGCGTGACGCCGAAATACTGCGTCGGCGAGCGAGGTGAGATGCGCTTGGCCACGGTCTCGATCAGCTTGACCTGGCCGGCAAAGATGCGGTCGGGCTGAGCCTCAATCGCGATCTCAGCCTTGCGGCCGACCACTAGACCGGCGGCTTCCGCCTCCAGCACGAACACCTCCGCCTCCATCGGATCGATCGTCGAAACTTCGCCCACCGACATGCTGCGCGTGACCTGATCACCGACGCGCAGGACCTCGCCGGGAGCGGGGCGACGCAGGGTGAAGATGCCGTCGTGGGGGGCGGCAAGCGACAGCGCACGCAGCCCCTTTTCGGTGCGCTGAATCTGCACTTTGGCGCGCTCGGCCTCGACATCGATGAGCGCGATCTTTTTCTGACTCAGCTGGCGCTCGACTCGCTCGCTACCCTGCGCGTGGCTGGCTTTGGCCTGTTGCTGCTGCGCGTCGATCTCGCCTTCGATGATGCGATCGCGAGCAAACAGCGCCGGGTCGCGGCTCTGGAAGGTGCGCAAGAGCGACAGGTCGCGCTCGGCCGACTCGACGCTGCGGCGGTGATCCTGGGCCGAGAGCCGCTGCAGGATCTGCTCCTTTTGCCGCTTGGCATCGGCGGTGGCCTCGGCGCTCTGGGCGGTGAGCAGTCGCGACTTGAGCTCGGTGTCATCGAAGCGCACCAGCGGATCGCCAGCCTTCACGGTCGCGCCATCGGTCGCCAGCCAAGTGATGCGCAGGCTGTAGGGGACATCCGGCGGGACGGTGATCGCCGTCGAGCGCACCGGCTTGAGCTGCCCCTCGGCGGGAATCACCCGCGCAAACGCCTGTCGCTTGACCTGAAACACCGGAAGATTGGCACTGTCCGCGGTGCCGCGGCAGCCGACGAGCGCGAGCAGCAGCACCGGCAGCCAGAGCCAGAGCCAGTGCCAGAGCCGACGATCAGAGCCCGCGGAATCTAGAGTGGCCCTCATGGTCCCCCCGGCTCTCCCTTCTTTCCCGATCCGCCCGACGAGCCGGCGCGCTGCGGGGGGAGCGGTAGGAGCACCTTGTCACCGACGCGCAGGCCGGCCCGGACCTCGACGACTTCGGCGCTGCGGCGGCCGAGCTGAAGTGCCCTTCTCTCGTCCGCACCGCGCGCTGTGGCCACACGAACGACTGGGCCGCTCGGCGTGCTCTCGACCGCGGCGAGCGGAATCTGCAGGATGCCCGGCAGCCGCTCGGTCTCGATGCGGCCGCGAAAGCGCATCCCGGGTCGCATCAGCAGGGCATCGCTTTCGAGGATTGTGATCTCGAGCGACAAGACCTTGTTGCGCGACTCGGGCGACTCGCTCTGCACCAAGTTGGCGACCTGCACGACGCGGCCGGGATAGGCTTTGTCAGGATGGGCTTCGAGGCGCAAGTTAACCGGCTGACCGACGGTGATGCGGCTGGCATCGACCTCATCGACCTGCCCCTGCGCAGCCATGCGCTGCAGCGATGCGACTTCGATCAAGGTCTCGCCTTGCCACACCGAGTCGCCGACCTTGCGCTTTTCGCCCCGCCAGTTCGCCTTGTAGATGACGGTGCCACCCCGCGTGGCTTTCACCGACAGGCGCGCGATCTGGCGTCCGATCTCGGCGACCTGGTTGCGAGCGAGGACGATGTGACCTTGCAGGATGGCGTGGCTAGATCGGTCGCCGATCCGTCGCGTGTGCTCGCGCTGCTTCTGGTAGCTCACTTCTTTTTCGGCCAGGCTGCGATCGATCTCTGAGAGCGCAAGCTGTTGCTGCGAAGTCAGATCGCGCGGCTTGTCGGCCTTGAGCTCAGCCTTGCGCAGTTTGGACTCTGCGTCGGCAAGCGACAGGTGTGAATCGAGCCCAGCCAGGCTGGCTTCAGCCTGCTGCTTGCCCAGTTCTTCGACGTAGCCGCGTAGCTCGCTCTCGGTGTCGTGCAGCTGCTTTTCCAACTCGCTGGGATCGAAGGCCACCACCTCTTGCCCGGCGCGCACGATCGTGCCTTCGGGAAGCACGCGCAGGATCTTGAACTGCCAGATCTGCGTGACGTCGCCGGGGGGATTGATGGCCTCGAAATCCAGAGACTTCAGCTGGCCGTGCACCGGGACCTCCAGCACCAGATCCTTCTGCTCAACGGTCACCAGGTTGGCAGAGTCAGCCTGCCGCCCCTCGCAGGAGAGGAGGCCCAGGCTCACGGCGACAAGCACCGGCCAGACGCAGGGAAGCCGGCTCCTCATCGTCTGACCTCCGGCGATGGCGCCGCGGGGCGGAGCTCGGTACCGGCAGGCAGCTCGGGCAGCTCGCGGATGGCACAGCTCAGCTCTTCGCAGAACTCGATTGTGACGGCCACGCTGCGGCCATCGCCACGCTGCACGGTGGAGTTGCCACTTGTTGATCGGAAGCTCAGCGCGCCGCGGGGGATCTGCAGAGTGCTCGGCAGCGTTCGACGCAGGACCTCGACGCGTACGGACATGCCGGGGCGCATGATCGAGGTCTCGGTGTGCTCTAAGCTGACGATGACCTCGAAGAAGCGGCGCTGGCTGTCTCGGCCTTCGACGCGCGCGATGGGGCTCAGCTCGCGGACTTGGCCGCGGAAGCGGCGCTCGGGATAAGCGTCGAGCACGCACTCCGCGGCCATGCCCGGCCGCACCGCGCCGTCATCGACATCGCTCAGCCGCGCCCGGATCTGCATCGCTGACAGGTCGGGTAAAGACGCGACGCTGTTGCCGTAGTAGACCGAGTCGCCGACGAGATAGCGCCGTCCCTCGCGCCGGTTGAGCGCAATCTGCAGCAGGCCGGCCCGTGGTGCGCGCACGAGCAGCGCACTGAGTCGGCTGCTCAGATCTTTGAGCTCTTGCTCGGCGCGAGCCAGCGCGAGCCGCTTGACCTTGAGCTCTAGCTCAGTGGCGCGCTTGTGGCCGGCGAGCTCCTCCTCCGCCTTGCGCAGACCATCCTGGGCCTGCAGATACCGCAGGCGGCGCTCCTCGTATTCCCGTCGTGGATAGAGGTCGGGGGGGACCTTGGCTTCGATCTCGGCCTTGCTCAGCGCGGCCCGCTGGCGCTGCACCGCCATTCCCTTTTCAGCCAGGGTCTGCTCGGCCAGAGCTTGCTCTTGCCCCAGCTCGTTTTCTCGCTGGGCCAGCGCGGATCGCTTCTCTTCGATCGCGCGATCGGAGGCCGAGGTGTCGAACTCGATCAGCTTGTCGCCGGCCTGCACCTGCTCGCCGTCCTCGCGCATCCAAGCCAGCTTGAGCATGCCGTCCGGGGTCCGCGGCACGAGCAGCTTCTCGAAATGGATGGCTTCTAGCTCGCCACTGAGCGTGAAGCGATCGGACAGCGGGCCGCGCAGGACGGTGAGCGCTGCCGGGCGCTCCGCGCTCGCTCCGGTCGTCACAGCGGGCGAGGGAGCGCAGCCCGGCTGCCCGCCCACGGGGAGGGCCAGCACCGTGGCCAGGACCCAACCGAGCGCAGATCGACGCCGCTTCACGCTTGCGCCTCGGCAGGGGGCGTGCCCGGGCCATCGGAGGTGATGAGGCCATCCTTCAGACGCACAACCCGCGGACAGCGCTGTGCCAGGCTGGGCTCGTGCGTCACCAGGACGATGGTGTGGCCGTTGCGATGGAGCTCGCGGAACAGGCCCATGATCTCGTTCTGCGTCGCCGAGTCGAGGTTGCCGGTCGGTTCGTCGGCGAGAAGCAGCGATGGCTCGGCGACCAGAGCGCGAGCAATCGCTACCCGCTGACGCTGACCGCCCGAGAGCTCGTGCGCACGATGTCGGGTGCGATGGCCCAGCCCGACTTTTTCCAGCATCGCCATCGCCCGCTCGCGCCGCTCGGCGCGTGGCACATCGCGGTAGACCAGCGGTAGCTCGACGTTCTGCCAGGCCTCGGCGCGGGCCAGCAGCTGAAAGTTTTGGAAGATGAAGCCGATCTCGCGGTTGCGCAGGCGCGACAACTCATCGTCGGATAGCCCCGCCACCGCGCGCCCGTGCAGCAGGTAGCTGCCCGCCGTCGGGCGATCGAGGCAGCCGAGGATGTTCATCAGGGTCGTCTTGCCCGACCCCGAGGTGCCGACGATGGCCAGCAGCTCACCTTCGGCGATTTCGAGGTCGACACCGGCTAGCGCAACGACCTCTTCTTCGCCCATGCGGTAGCGTCGACTGACCTTCTGCATGCGGATCAGCGTGTCCATCGAACGATCGATCCCCCCTTCGACCGGCTGGTTTCCAGCCGGGCCCCGGGGCTCGCCGCTGCACGCTTCCTGGCGACGGCGTACTCCTGCCGTCTCAGCCGACGCTCCCCCCGGTGCGCCTCTATTGAACCACCAATGAACCCGCGATCGCTAGGCCCACGCGACTCCTCCGCAGGAATGCTTGGACCCCGTCGCTGCGCAGGCCAACCAGGCCTGCTCGGCAGCGTCGCTCCCCCCGGTGCGCCGCCCGCCCGCTAGCGCTCCCTCGCTACGCCACGACGCGCAGCTTCAGTTTGCCCTGCTCGTTGAGCGAGGTGACATACCCCGGTACATCGGGCAGCTTGCTGGTCAGATCGTTTTCATAGCCCGGCAGATCCAGGTCGCGGTTCTTGGCGTACACCGGATGGCGTCCGTGCTCCTTGTACCAGTCGGCGACCGTCGCGTTGGCCAGCATCTGCTCGACGATGTTGCGCCAGCCGACGCCGGTGTTGTA
>DAORCZ010000156.1:0-11777 GCA_035345735.1 Pseudomonadota bacterium
GCGAAGACCTGATCGCCTTCACCGATGAGATCTACGAGCACATCGTCTTCGACGGCGTAAAGCACGTTCCACTGGCCAGCCAGCCCGGCATGCGCAGTCGCTGCGTCAGCATCTCCGGCCTGTCGAAGACCTTTTCGATCACTGGTTGGCGGGTGGGATACCTCACGGCTCCGCCAGCCGCGCTGGAGCGCATCACGGTCGCGCACGATCTCTTGTATGTCTGCGCCCCCACGCCGCTGCAGCTAGGCGCGCTGTCTGGGCTGTCGATGCCGGCTTCGTACTTTGCGGAGCTGTCGGCGATGTATCAGAAGAAGCGCGACATTCTATGTGGCGCGCTCGCCGATGCTGGGCTCACTCCCTACGTGCCAACCGGCGCCTACTATGTCCTCGCCGACTGCCGCAAGCTGGGCTGCGCCACCTCGCGCGAGGCGGCTTACAAGCTCCTCGATGAAGTCGGCATCGCGGCGGTCGCGGGTACCAGCTTCTATCGCGACGCGATCGGCGACACCCTCCTGCGCTTCTGCTTTGCCAAAGACGATGCGGCGCTCACCGAGGCCGCAAGCCGTCTGCGCAAGCACTTCACCTAGCGCCTCGCCTCGCCTCGCCTCGCCTCGCCTCTCGTCCCTCCGCCTCTCTCGCCTGCAACTCGCGCCTCCGCCTCTCTCCTCAGCCTCCCTTTCTGACTCTTCTTGCGTCTACACGGCCGTACATCGGAGCCGATAAACCCCGCGCGGAAATGTAGTGACGTGTGCCGCGGCAGCCATGCTGAAAGCAGCCGCCATCCCGACGATTGACACGAGAAATTTGCCCGACGTACACTGATTTTCGAGCATGCGTAATCTCTTTCGATCGTCATGGGCTACAGGGGTGGACAGTCTTTGGCAGAGCGGTCGGGATCTGACCCGAACCCTAGTCCCCGCTATGGCCTTGGGCTTGGGCGTCTTGGGCTCGGTGGGCACCGCGCAGGCAGCCTGCTCCGACCAGACCTTGGATGTTTCCAATGATCTGGCGCTTGAGTGCTTGATCGCTCCGCGCAATCCCGGCGACCCCGATCCCAACAACCGCCGCAGCGACCCGAACCTGCGCGAGCAGAGCATGTATCGCTCGCTCTTGTCCGAGCTTGGCGCGGTGATGGCGGTACCCGCCATGGAGCCGGCGGATACCACCGGCTTCTCGGGCTTCCACTTCTCGTTCGATGTCAACGCGACCTCGATCTCGGTCAACAACGCCTACTGGAGCGGCTACAAGCAGCCCAACGGCACGAACGCGCTGGCCGGCGTACGCCACGTCAGCGGCCAGTATCTGCCGGTGGCCTCGATCATGCTGCGCAAGGGCGTGTGGTTCCTGCCGCTGCCGTTCTTCCCGTCGCTGGAAGTCGGCTTCGGCGCGTCGAACCTGGTGCAGTCGAGCGTCTTCGGACTCAACGGCTATCTGAAGTTCGCGCTGCACGAGGGCTATCACGACATCCCGATTCCTTCGATCGCGGCGCGCGCCACGGTGACCCGCATCGCTGGTGCGCCCCAGATCGACATGACGCTGATCACCGTCGAAGGCATCATGTCCAAGGCCTTCGGCGCCAAGGGCACGATGACCTTCGAGCCGTATCTTGGCGGCGGCGTGGTGTGGAACATCGTCCGCAGTCAGGTCATCGACGTCGCTCCGACCTTTGACCTGTATCGCGGCGATCCCAGCTTCAACACGCCGGCCGGTCTGCCGAACGCGCTCAGCCAGAAGATCACCTTCCCGACCCAGCCCGACATCTTCCGCTGGCGCGTGTTCGCGGGCTTGAACGTGCACTACGCCATCGTGTCGATCACCGGCTACTTCTCGTACTGGGGCGCGGGCGAAGACAACGCCTACGACATCAACACGCTGCCGACGGGTGCCAACCTGGGCGGCACCCCGGGTGGCGCCGCCGCGGCCTGTCGCACCGACAACCGCGACATGTCGAAGGTCTGCCCGAAAGATCTCTCGTATAGTCAGTTTTCGATCGGTGGCAGCATCGGTCTCCGCTTCTAAGCCCCGCTTCCCCACTACATTTCCATTCGCAGGCGCCGCGGCTAGCGGTACCTTCTGCGCATGAATCCGCGAGAGCAAGAGGATCACGCCTTCGATCAGCTCGCTGACCGTCAGCTCAAGCGCTTGGAGCGCGCGCTGATCTCCTACGATCCCGACGAGCTAGAAGCCGAAAAAGCCGGCGACGTGCTCAACATCACGCTGTTTGCCGAGACCCCGAAGAGCTGCAAGATCGTGATCAACCGCCACCGCGCCGCGCGGCAGATCTGGATGTCGGCGCAACGCCGCGCCTGGCACTTCGATCCCCGCACGGGCGAGACCGGCGATACCACCTGGCACACGACCGCCCACGGGCACGATGAAGAGCTCATCACCACGCTAGAGAGCACGCTGTCTTCCGTGCTCAAGCGCCCCATCAAGCTCGCGCTCTAGCCCCAGGCCCACACACGCTGGGCCGCCTGCTGCTGACCTCGCCACCGACGTAGAATCATAGCGATCTCATGCGCGTTTGCGCTTGAGGCGGCTCTCTGGCCTCTCTACGGTCGCGGCGATGGAACTCACCTGCGATCTGCACATTCACTCGCGCTTCAGCCGCGCTACCAGCCGCGATCTCAACCTCGGTCAGCTGTATCAGTGGGCGCAACGCAAGGGCATTGGCATCGTCGGGACCGGTGACTTCACGCATCCCGGCTGGCGCGCCGAGCTGCACGAACAGCTGCAGCCGATCGCGGGCGAGCCCGGCTTTTTCGAGCTGCGCCCCGATCTGCGCGAGTCGCTGGATCGCGAGATCCCGCGCGCCTGCCGCGCCCCGGTGCGCTTCGTGTTGACGGCGGAGACCTCGCACATCTACAAAAAAGACGGCGCGCTGCGCAAAGTGCACAACCTGGTGCTGGCGCCCGAGCTGGATCTTGTCGAGCGGCTGTGCACGCGCCTCGCGGCCCTCGGCTGCAACCTGACGGCCGACGGAAGACCGATCTTTGGCCTGCCCTGCCGCGACTTTCTGGAGCTGATTCTGCAGGTCGATGCCCAGAGCGAAGTGGCGGGGCGCGCTTGCCTGATCCCGGCCCACATCTGGACGCCGCACTTTTCGCTGTTCGGATCACAGTCAGGCTTCGATCGCATCGAAGACTGCTTCGGCGATCTGACCTCGCACATCTTCGCGCTCGAGACCGGGCTGTCGTCCGATCCGGCGATGAACTGGCGGCTGTCACAGCTCGATCGCTTCACGCTGATCTCGAACTCGGATGCGCACTCGGCGCAGAAGCTGGGGCGCGAGATGAACCTGCTTGCGATCCAGCCCTCGTTCGATCACCTGCGGCACGCGCTGGAGCACTGCCCGGCCGATCAGTTCCTGGGCACCGTCGAGTTCTTCCCGGAAGAAGGCAAGTATCACCTCGATGGCCATCGCGCCTGCCAGGCTCGCCTGACGCCGCAGGAGCGCGCCGCGCGGTCCGGTCGCTGCCCCGGTTGTAATCAGCCGGTCACCATCGGCGTGCTGTCGCGCGTCGAAGACCTGGCCGATCGCAGCGAAGCCGAAGTGGCTACCGGATCGAAGCCGTCGCGCGCGCGACCGTTTACCAGCCTGGTGCCGCTGCCCGAGATCGTCGCTGAGGTACTGGGGGTTGGCGTCGCCGCCGACAGCGCGCAGCGGCTGTACTTCAAGCTGCTCGATCAGCTGGGCAATGACATGTTCATTCTGCGCCACGCCGATGCCGCTGAGCTACGGCGGGCCGGCGGTGAGCTTCTGGCCGAAGCGATCCGGCGGGTGCGAGCGGGCGAGCTGCAGATCGCCGCTGGCTACGATGGCGAGTACGGTCGCATCCGCATCTTCGAGCCCAGCGAGCGCAGCTCTCCACGCCGGGGCCGCGACGAGCAGATGGCGCTGTTTGCATGAGCACCGGCCTGCTGTTCCCGCGCGATCCACCGCCTCCTCTGGCGCCCCGTCCTCCCGCGCCGCAGCGCGTCCTCCCCGAGCTGACGCTGGCGCAGGAACAGGCCGCCTTGTGCATCACAGCGCCGGCGCTGGTCATCGCCGGACCGGGCTCGGGCAAGACGCGCACGCTGATCGCTCGGCTGGCCCATCTGGTCGAAAGCGGCACCGCGCGCCCCGACGAGCTCTGCGCCATTACGTTTACCCGCAAAGCAGCCAGCGAGCTGCGCGAGCGCCTGCGGCATCGACTGGGCGAGCGCGCGGCCGGGATCACGGTCGGCACCTTCCACCAGCTGTGCTTGCGCCTGCTGCCGCTGACGGCCGGTATACGCCTGATCAGCGACGGGCAGCGACAGGCGATCCTAACCCACATCCTGCGTCATCAATCGCTGACGGCGCGGGGCCAGCCGGTCAGTGCGACGACGCTCATGCGCCGCATCCGCCGCCTCTCCGCCGCGCTGAGTCTGGCCAAAGGCGAGGGCGCAAGCGCACTGCAGAGCCTGTGCCGTCTGGGCCACCTGGGGACCGCCCCCGCCCAACCGCCGGCCCCCGATCACCACCCACCCGAACCTGCGCTCGAAGCCGATCCGCGCGACGAGGCCGCCTGGCTGGCCCCTGCAGCACGTGCCTACGGCGACTGGCTAGCCGCGCTGTCGCTGGTCGATCTCGACGATCTCTTGCTGCGCACTACGGCCGAGCTGGGGGCGCGTCAGCGGGCGGGGCTGCCGGTCGCGCCCTATCGCTTTGTCCACATCGATGAATATCAGGACGTAAGCGGCGTGCAGCGCGAGCTCTTCGCTGCGCTTTCGGCCGACGGAGCAGCGGTCTTTGCGATCGGCGATCCGGATCAGTCGATCTATGCCTTCCGCGGCGCCAGTCTCGATCACTTCTATGCCTTCCCGGCCGACTTTCCCGGCGCCCAAGTGTTCTATCTGCGGGAAAACTTTCGCTCGCAAGAGCAGCTTGTGCGGGCCGCTAGCGCACTCATCGCGCACTCGCCCCCGCCGCCCGGAAAGCGGCTTCCGCCGGGGCCGACGGCGCAAGCAACACGTCCTGCGGGGGGCCCCATCGAAGTGCAGGCCTGCAGCAGTCCGCTTGCTGAGGCCATCGCGGTGGCGCGTCAGATCGAACGCCTGGTCGGCGGAACCAGCCTGACCTCGCACGATCAGGGCCGAGCTGCGGCCTGGACGAGCGGGCAGGTGGGCTTTTCTGACATCGCCGTGCTAACCCGCACCGTCGCCCGCGCCGACGAGCTCGCCGCGGCCCTGGGGCGAGAGGGCATCCCCATCCTGCGCCCGCGTCGCGCCCGTCCGCTGGGGGCGGACCCCGCGGTGGCGAACGAGACACCGCTCGCCCGCGCGCTTTCGTCCTGCCCGGCTCTGCCCGATCAGCTCGATGGCGAGCAGCGCGCCGCGCTGGGCCAGGCCAGAGACTTTTCCGAGGAGGGGGCCCGCGACGACATCGGAGAAGCCCACGAGTCCGACGAGTGGGACGCGCGCTTGCAGCGGGTGGCCGTCCTGACCCTGCACGGCAGCAAGGGCCTAGAATTTCCGGTCGTCTTCCTGTGCGGCTGCGAAGCCGATCTGCTGCCCGGTGCCGATCGCAGCGAGTCCGAGCTTGCCGAGGAGCGCCGCCTGCTCTACGTCGGCATGACGCGAGCCCAAGATCTGCTGTGGCTCAGCCACGCCGGGCCACGCCCCCGCTCGCCCTTTTTCGCCGAGCTTCCCGCCGATCTCCTGCACCTGCAGGCCCCGCCCCCGCGCAAGCCCAAGCCGCCGCAGCTCAAGCTTTTTTGAAGGAGGGTGAGCGCTGTAGAAGTCGGCGATCTGGCTCAGCGCATGGGCTATGCGCGCAGGGCGCGATCGATCATGGCGTCGATGTGGCGCAGGTGATGAGAGAGGTCGAAGCAGGCGCGCAAGGTCTCGGGCGAGAGGCGAGCGGTGATCTCGGGATCGGCGGCAAGGCGGGTGAAAAAGGGCGGCTCGCCGGTCGCGCTCGGCAGGTGGACAAGCTCGGCGTTTTCTTGTCCTTGGCGCAGTGCATGGCCCTGCACGCGCTCGTACGCGGCGCGGCGCGACAGACCCGATTGGACCAGCGCGAGCATTACTTTTTCTGACGCGTAGAGCCCGCCGCCTTGCGCCAAGTTGGCAGCCATGCGGGCGGGACGCAGGCCCAGACCCGCGACCAGCCGGGTGGTTCGCGCCACCATGTAATCGAGGAGCGTCGTGGCATCCGGCAGGATGACGCGCTCGACGGAGGAGTGCGAGATGTCGCGCTCGTGCCACAGCGGAATGTTTTCCACGGCGGCGCTGCACTGAGCGCGCAGCAGACGCGACAGACCGCACAGGTTCTCGGCCGAGATGGGGTTCTTCTTGTGCGGCATCGCCGAGCTTCCGCCCTGACCGCGGGCGAAGGCTTCTTCTAGCTCGCCGACCTCGCTGCGCTGCAGGTGGCGCAGGTTCAGAGCCAGGCGCTCGATGGCAGCGGCGATCAGGGTCAGGGCCTGCAAGAGCTCGGCGTGACGATCGCGGGCCACGACCTGGGTGGCGATGGTCTCGGGCGCCAGGCCCAGGCTGGCCAGGGCAGCGGCCTCGACGGCGGGCGACATCTGGCCCGAGCCATAGACCCCGACGGCCCCGGCGAGCTTGCCGACCGCGACGCTGCCCCTGGCCCGACGCAGGCGCTGACTGCCGCGGCGTAGCTCGGCATAGGTTCCGGCAAAGAAAATGCCGGCGGTGATCGGTTCGGCGTGCATGCCGTGCGAGCGGCCGATCATCGGGCTGTGGACATGCGTCCGCGCCTGGTTGGCGAGAGCCGGCAGCAGCCCGTCGTCGAGCCCAGCGAGGATCTCGTCGATGGCTGCGCACAGCAGGATCGCCGTCGTGGTGTCGAGGATGTCGGACGAGGTCAGGCCGAAGTGCAGGTAGCGGGCCTCGGCGCCGAGACGCTCTTCGACGTGAATGAGGAAGGCGAGGACGTCGTGCTGGGTTTGCTCTTCGATGGCGGCGATGCGCGCGGGATCGAGCGGTGGACTCTCGCGAACACGCTGTCGCAGGGCAGCCGTGGTGCCGGCCGGGATGGGACTTTCTGCGGCGGCTTCTAGCGCCTCACATGCCGCTAGCTCGACATCGAGCATGGTCTGCAGCTTGCGGGCTTCACTCCACAGCGCGGCCAGCTTGGGCCGAGTGTATCGGGCGATCATGTCGAGTTCCCTGTGCGGGGAGGAGAGTGCGAGGTGTGTGCGAGACGTGAAGGCTTACGGCGTAGACCCGCCGGGCAGGCTGCTCGCTGGGATCGGCTTGGCGACGTCGCTCCCGTCCTCGCCGCGCACCAGGGCTTCGACGCGTAGCTCAGCGGCATCGAGGATGGCACTCGCTGAGCGAGACAAGGCCACGCCTTCTTCAAACGAATGCAGCGCCTGTTCCAGCGGCAGGTTGCCCTGCTCTAGACGAGCGACGATCTGTCGCAGGCGATCGAGCACATGGTCGAAGCCAGGCTTTTCGTCGCCAGATTTGTCGACAGACTTGTCGCCAGATTTTTCAGTTGCGGGAGAAGTCGCGGGAGAGGTGGCAGGGCTCATAGCAGGGCGCAGCTTACTTCTTTACGTTCATCTTGTACTTGAACTGCTCGACCTTGCCGCTGGCGGGAGCCGGGAAGGCCCAGTTCGGCGCCTTGGTCTGGATGCAGTCGCCCAGCAGCGAGTCGCCGCTGTCGTTCTTGAGCACGGCGAAGCGGGTCACTTTTCCGTCGGGCGCGACCTCAAAGCCCAGCTCTAGCTCGCCCTTGAGGGCGGGGTTGCGGCCGAATGCGGCATCAACGCAGGCCTGCAGGTCGCCGCGGTTCTGACGCACGGTCTCGACCGCTTTGTCTTCGTACTTGTTGCAGCCGCTGCCCAGCAGGCAGGCGACAGTGAGAAGGCCCCCAATCAGCACAGTTCGCATCAGTTCCCTCCGTATACTTGGGACTTTGCGCTGGCCGCGGATGCGGCGTCAAGCGCGATGTCCGCCTAAGGATCTCGTCGCGGAACCCTACGATCGCTCGACGAGCGTGTAGAGCGCAAAGAGGTTGGTTTCAAGGTCCATCGCCCGCGCGCCGAGGTCGGAACGATCCCAGCCGAGCGCCCGGCCCAGGCTGCGCGCTGCCGGGGTGTCGCTGCGATCGTAGTCGCGGACGCGGAAGCCGGCTCCCTGCCAGGCGGCCTGTGGAAAGGGGTTGCGGCAGTCGGCCTCGGGCTTTTCGGGCTGGCCAGCGGGCGCCGGCGCCGGGCACAGGTTGTAGACCAAAAGACGTCCCCCCGGCTTGAGCAACGAGGCAAGCCGACGCAGGTAGTCCTCGTCGCTGAGCCCGAGGCTCAGCAGAGCCGGCTGCGGCGCGCTGGGGTGGACAAGTCCACGCTTGAGCAGCGAGCGGATAAACACGAAATCATAGCCACCTCCGACGGCGGCCAGGCTGCTGGGATCCAACGGCAAGGCGGAAAAACCCAGGCTAACGCGACCCGCCACGTCGCGGCCATAGACCGGCACCGGCCCCTGATCCCCGGGCTGCCCGTACAGGAACCGGCTCTGCGGATCGCTCAGGACCGCGGTCGCATCGGCCCCAGCCCCGGCCAGAAGTCGCGTCGTGCCGATGCCCTGGCCCGTCAGATCGAGCAGGCGCCGACCAATCAGTGCGCTGCGTTCGTTGCCGTCCTGCGCGACGAGATCCAAGAGGTGCGCGAAGGCCACCGGCGAGCTGTGCGGCCCCGGCTGCGGGCCGTAGTAGTAGACCCACTCGTCGGCGCTGACCTCGCCCAGGCGGCGCGGCACGACGCCGGGAAGCTGGGGCGCGGCCTGCAGAAAGTCGAGCGCAAAGCGGCTCTGGCACAGCGGTCGCACGCTCTGGGCTTCGCGATTGATGGTCGCCACGGCAGTGCCGATCGCGGTCTGCTCAGCACCGGTCGCCGCCTGGATCTCGGGACCGCTCTTGCAGCCGGGCAGGAGGGCCAGGGCCGAGCCCAAAGCCAGGGTGCAGAGGCCTGCGGGGAGGCCCCAGGCCCAAGGTCCGCGTACTCGCATGCTTTTTGGCATGGTGCTTAGTGTTTCTCAGCCAGCGGTGGGCCGTCAATGTGGGCGGTCGGGGCGCCATCGCCGCCATCGGCCCGGCAGACGCCAAAAACCCGAGAAACTTGCCCTCGCCTGTGGCTCAGGTAGGAGAGTGCTCATGACCCCACGCATCTTCATCACCGGAGCCAGTCGTGGCCTGGGCCTTGAGCTTGTTCGGCAGTACGTCGCCGAAGGGGCCCGGGTCTTCGCCGCCGCCCGCAACCCCAACGCGGGCGAGCTTCTGCGCCTCGCCGAGAGCCATCCGCAGAGCCTGTCGCTGCTTCCCCTGGAAGTCACCAGCGAAGAGCAGCTTGCCGCGGCCGTGGCGACGGTGCGCGCCCAGACCGAGGCGCTCGACATGGTCATCAACAACGCCGGCATGAACCAGCGCGGGCTGAGCCTGGGCAGCTATTCGCGGCAGGTGATGCTCGACACCCTGCATACCAATGCCGTCGCGCCGGTGCTGATCGGGCAGGCCTTCCTGGGCCTGCTGCGCGGGGGCGTCCGGCCACGCCTTGTGCACCTGAGCTCGCAGGTCGGATCGTTCACCTGGAACACGCATGGCCGATCGCCGCTTTATGCCGCCAGCAAGGCCGCGCTCAACATGTACACGCGCTGCATCGCGCACGAGGCGCCCGACATCACCGCCGTCGTCGTACATCCCGGCTGGGTGCAGACCGACATGGGCGGCCCCAGCGCGCCACTCGCTGTGCCCGAGGCGGTGCGCAACCTGCGCCTGCTCTTCGACCGCCTGACCCCCGCCGAAAACGGCCACTTCCTAAACTACGACGGCCGCCCGCATCCCTGGTAGCCGCTGCCTCGCAGAAAAGGTCGGGGCTTGTACCTCGGGGAAGCGGCGCGTTACGGTAGCGGGGAGAGACTTTCTCGAGAGGACAGGCGATGCAGATACTGGGTTCATGGCGAGCAGGGCTGGGGGTGGCGCTGGCGCTGCTCGGCTTGGGGGTGGGGCTGCGATCGGTAGGGGCGCAGGTCGATGTCATCGGGCGTCCCAAGTCGATGGCGGCCAAGCCCGCCTCGCCGGTGGGCAAGCCGATCGCGATGCAGCACTTCCTGACCGTAAAGCTGCTGCCGCCAAACCAGGCCGGGCTGATCGGCGCCCCAGTCAGCTATACCGTGCAGGTCACGCAGACCGGCGCGGCGCAGCCAGTGACGCTGGTCCCGCAGCACAACACCGGTCGGCAGGTGACGCTGACCCCGGCCACGCTGCCCGCCGCAGCCAGCGGCACCGCCACCCTGACGCTTTCGCCCAGCCCCGGCCAGCAAGAGGAACCGGGCAGCTATGGCGTGCAGGTCAAGGCGGAGGCCGGCACCGCCAGCGCAACCGGCATCGCCACGCTGAGCCTGGGCGATCCCGAGTGTGGCAACGGTCCGCCGGTGCTCACGCTGACGCTGGGCACGGTGCGTTGGAGCTTCAAGCAGGCGAGCGGTCAGCCTGGCGCGGCCGAGGTTCCGATCACCATTAAGAACAGCGGCGGTCGCCTGCCGAACCCAGTGACGCTGCGCATCTTTCGCGTCGGCTCGGACTGTCTGAATGGCGTCTGCATCAACGGCCCGCTGCTGCCCAGCGGCCAGATCGGCGCGCTAGAGGTCCCCGTGCGCGGCGGCTGTGCCCGCACGCTGTACGATCAATCGGTGAAGGCGCAGAGCACGTTTTCGCCGAGCTACTGCCAGCCGGGCGCGACGGGGAAGTCAGTGACGGCGCAGGTGCAGCTGGTGGGAGCACCCGAGCTTCAGGGCGGCGCGCCAGCCCCCATTGCCTGCGCCAACCTGATGCGCTGAGCCAGAGGGATTTGCAGCACCGCGCCGGCGCTTAGCATATGATGCGCGCCATGTGGCTGCGACGTGCGTGGGCTCCCGTGGGTGCGGCGATCTTGCTGTGGGCAGGGTCAGCCGAGGCCACCGATCCGATGAGCGGTGTGCGCTCGCTGGCCATGGGCGGCAGCCTGCGCGGCCTGCCAAGTGGCGCCGAGGGCCTGCTGCTAAACCCAGCTGGCATCGCCACCACCAAGCAGTTCTCCGCGACGGGGTTTTACAGCCTGCGGGTGCAGTCGATGGGGCACTTCCTGCACGCCTCGACGGCCGACTCGGTGACCAATCCCTACTTCGCTCTCGGCCTGTACTACAACTTCGTGTACGAGACGCCGCACTACGCCTACCGCCTGGGCGAGTACACCGCGCCCGAAGGCGGCACGCTGCGGCGAGTCATCTCCGTCGATGGCGCCAGCATCGTGCGCACCGGCAGCGAGGCCGGGACAGTCATCGCCATCCCGCTGTTTTCGCGCTTCGCGCTGGGCGGCACGCTGAAGTACGCCTACTACACGCTGCGCTCGACGCCGACGGCGCAGCAGCTTCCCCCCGACTACACCTATGTCACGCCGAACATCGACGGCGATCGCGTCGTCGATCTGGGCAGCATCAACCACGTCGTGACCTTTGATCTGGGCGCGACGCTGCGCATCATCGACGAGCTTTACCTGGGCGTAGTCGGTCACAACCTGTGGGGCCACGGCTTCGAACTACCCACCCGCCTGGGCCTGGGCCTGGGCTATCGCTATGGGGAGCGCCTGACGCTGGCCTTCGACGCTGTGATAGACTTTACCTCCGCCCAGCGCTGCACGTTGGAGGCCCAGCCCAGTCAGGGCGCGGCGGGAAATCCCATGCTTGCCGACAGCCTGTGTGCCACCTCTGAGCCTGAGCTTTCCTATCGCCTCGGCGGCGGCCTGGAATAC
>DAORCZ010000157.1:0-11752 GCA_035345735.1 Pseudomonadota bacterium
CGGCTGGGCGGGTCCGGCCCGCCGTCCCCCCGCCCCGCGGCCCCGTCCGGTGCGACCGCCCGAGACCTGGGCCGTGGCGCGCGTGTTCCCGACGCCGAACTACGCTCCGGGCTATAGCGGGCCGCGCAATGACTTCCGCGAGACGGTCTTCTGGCAGCCGACGGTGCAGACCGGCCAGGATGGCAAGGCGACGGTGTCGTTCATGCTGTCGGACGCCGTGACCTCGTTCCGGGTGTTGACCGAGGGGGTCGGTGGGGGTGCCGCCGGACGAGACGAGACGGTGCTGAAGTCCAGCCTGCCGTTCTCCGTCGCGGTCAAGCTGCCGCTGGAGGTCAGCGAAGGCGACCGCGTGATGCTGCCCGTCGTGCTGAGCAACGAGCAGAACCAGCCGCTGCGCGTCGATCTGCAGTCGAGCTTCGGACCGCTCCTGACGCTGGAAAAGCCGGTGGCGCGGACCAATGGCACCATCGGCGGCGGCCTGCGTGACACGCTGTACTTCCCGCTGGCCGTCACCGGCAAAAAGGGCGACAGCGAGGTCCGCCTGATCGCCGAGACGGCCGGCCTGCGCGACGAGCTTGTCCGGGCGGTGCGGGTCAGTCCGCGCGGCTTCCCGCAGCACATCTCGCGCTCGGGCCGGATGCGCGAAGGGTTTGCCGGCGATGTCCTTCTGGCCGAGGCCATGCCCGGCACGCCCGAAGGTCAGGTGCGGGTCTATCCCAGCACGCTGTCGTCGCTGGTGGCCAGTGTCGAAGGGCTGCTGCGCCACCCGGTGGGCTGCTTCGAGCAGGCCTCCAGCGTCAACTACCCCAACGTGATGGTCCTGCGCTTCATGAAGAGCGAAGGGGTCAGCGATGCCCGCCTGCTGGGCCGCGCCAGCCGGCTGATGGACGAGGGCTACAAGAAGCTCGTCGGCTACGAGACGAACACCCGCGGCTATGAGTGGTTCGGCAGCAGCCCCGGTCACGAGGCGCTGACGGCGTACGGCCTGATGGAATTTTCCGACATGCGGCCGGTCTATCACGACCTCGACAAGACCATGCTGACCCGCACCGCCGAGTGGCTGATGAGCCGACGTGACGGGACCGGCGGCTATGCTCGCGATGCCAAGGCGCTCGACAGCTTCGGCCGGGCGTCCAAGCAAGTCACCGACGCCTACATCACCTATGCCCTGAGCGAAGTGAAGCAGGCCGGGCTCAGCGCCGAGATCGACGTCGCGGCCAACGTCGCGCAGTCGAGTGATGACGCCTATCTATTGGCCCTGACCACCGCCACGCTGTTCAATAGCGGCCGCCGCGGCCCCGCCCTGACCGGTGCCAAGCGGCTGGTGGCGCTGCAGGATTCCGACGGTGGCTGGAGCAAAGCCGACCACAGCATCACCCGCTCGGGGGGCGAGAACCTGTTTATCGAGACGACGTCGCTATCGCTGATGGCGCTGCTCAAGGCCAACAGCAAGGACTTCGACACGCCGGTCGAGCGCGGCATCGAGTGGTTGATGGGCCACCGCCGCGGCTACGGCGCCTGGGGAACGACGCAGGCCACCGTGCTGTCGCTCAAGGCGCTGACCGCCTACGCCCAGAGTCAGGCCCGCGAGCGCACTGGCGGCGAGGTGACCCTGGTCCTCAACGGCCAGAACATCGCCACCCGCAAGTACGACGGCGACGATCGCGACCCGCTGGTGTTCAGCGGGCTTGGACAGCACCTGCTCGCCGGCAAGAACCACATCGAGCTCAAGCACAGCGGGCGCACGCCGATGCCGTACAGCGTCGCCATCGACTACCGCTCGCTGCAGCCGGAAGACGGCAAGCGCGCGAACATCGACATCACGACGGGGCTGGAGCGCAATCAGGTCAAGCTCGGCGAGTCGGTGCGCATGCGGGTGACGCTGCGCAACAAGACCGACCGCGGGCAGCCGATGACCCTGGGTCGCGTCGAGCTTCCCGGCGGCCTGACGTTCCAGACCTGGCAGCTCAAAGAGCTGCGCGAAAAGGGCCTGATCGCCTTTTACGAGACGGGTCCGCGGCAGGTGGTGCTGTACCTGCGCGAGATGAAGCCGAAGCAGACCGTTGAGCTGCCGCTCGATCTCGTCGCGATTGCGCCCGGCTCATATACGGCGCAGGCTTCGTCGGCGTATCTGTACTACACCGACGAGCACAAAACCTGGGCCGCCGGCACGCAGATCACGATAGAGCCGTAAGCTCACCGCTCGCTGTATCCCTTCTGATCTCCTCTTGTTTCTGTCCTGCTTCCGTCGCTAGCGCCAAGAAACTGCCGTCGGTCGCAGCCGGCTGCGATAAGGTGACGTTCGGTGTCGGCTCCTCGTACGCTCTGCCTTGTGCTGTCTGCCCTGCCCTGCCTGGCGACGGGCCGGAGTCAGGCCGAAGAACCGCCAGGCCCGCCGACGATGACGGAGGCCGACGCGTCCGCCCTCGTGCCGCTGAGCCGGCCGCTGCCCGATCCGCTGCGCTACGGCGTGGCCCCCCGCGTGCTGCCCCCCGCATCCCTGGTGGTGCAGCCACTCGCCGAGCCGACCCCGTCGCTGACGGTTCGGCGATCGCCGCGACGCATGAAGATCGGCGCCTTGCTCTTGGGCATTGGCTACGCCCCCGCCGTCGCCCTGGCCCTTGCGCTGTCGCCACAGGCCGGCGAGCCCGGGGGACCCAGCCTGGGGGCGAACTACACGCTGTTCATCCCGGGCGTGGGGCCGATCGTCAGCGGAATCTACGCCCCAGCGACCAGTCCCCCGGGGACGGCCGGCAGAGTGCTGACCTCATGGACGCTGCCCCTCGTGCTTACCCTGGGGCTGCTGCAGGCGACGGGCACGGCCCTGCTGATCGATGGCGCGGTCCCCGCCCTCCGTCCGACGGGACCGGCGGCCGACTCGCTCGACCTGCACTTCCCGCCCTGGCGCACCGACTAGGATCGCGTCCCCACAGAAAGACCGCGGGGATGGGCGCGACGGAGCAGTCAGAGCGGAGGTCAGCGGGGGGAGCGCTGCGAAAGCGGGGCGAGAGGGCGGGATGATAAGCGGCTCAGCGATGGAGCCGCGGGGCGGAGGCTACGAGCAGCCGGAGGTTGATCCGCAGTTAAGGCACTTATGGCAGGCGCCGGAGCGCACCATGATCGTGCCGCACTCGTGGCAGGTCGGGGCGTCGGTCTCGGCGCGCCATGCGGTGCGAATGCTGCTCGCCTGGCTGAGATCGACGTAGGGGGTCTTCGGCGAGCCCGCGGCTGCGCCCTCCCCGGTCCCGTCGGCCTTGGCCACGGGCAACTCCATCTCAAGCTGCTCGCCCTGACGCTGCTCGGGCAGGAACTTCGACTCCAGCCAACGGAACAGGTAGTCGATGATCGAGCTTGCGCGCGGGATGTCGGGGTTGCCGGTAAAGCCCGAGGGCTCGAAGCGCGTGCGCGTGAACTTATCGACGAAGAGCTTGAGCGGCACGCCGTGCTGCAGCGCCAGCGAGACCGCCGTCGCCATCGAGTCCATCAGGCCCGAGATCGTCGAGCCTTCCTTGGCCATGCGGATGAAGATCTCGCCCGGCGAGCCATCTTCGTACATGCCGACATGGATGTAGCCATCGTGGCCGCCGACCGAAAACTTGTGCGTCAGCGAACGGCGCTCATCGGGGAGACGACGACGCACCGCCACCGGCGCGCCCTTGGGGTTGGTCAGCGCCGAGACATGCCGCAGCAGATCTTCGACCGGCACGTCGTGCATGGTCTGCAGCATGGCGCGTGTCGACTCCGGCAGGCGATCGAACAGGGCCTGCAGCGCGGCCGCCGCCTGAGCCTCCGGACCGCTCGCCGGACGATCGTTAGCCGTCTCGCGCTTGCTGGTCGAGAGCGGCTGGCTGCGCTTGCAACCATCGCGGTACACCGCTACGGCCTTCAGACCCAGCTTCCAGGCCTGCATGTAGGCATTCTCGATGTCTTCGACGGTGCAGTCGCCCGGCAGGTTGACCGTCTTGCTGATCGCGCCCGACAGGAAGGGCTGCGTCGCGGCCATCATACGCAGGTGACCCATGTGGTGGATCGAGCGCACGCCGTTCTGCGGACGGAAAGCGCAGTCGAACACCGGCAGGTGATCGGCACGCAGGCCGGGCGCCCCTTCGATGGTCTCGCGCTCGTTCACAAACGTCATGATCTTCTGACGCTGCGCTTCGTCATACCCGAGGCGAGCCAGCGCTTCGCCCACCGTGTTGTTGACGATCTTCAGCATGCCGCCACCGACCAGGCGCTTGTACTTGACGAGCGCGATGTCCGGCTCCACACCGGTGGTGTCGCAGTCCATCATGAAGCCGATGGTGCCCGTCGGGGCCAGCACGGTCGCCTGACCGTTGCGGAAGCCGGCCTTGTCGCCGATCTCGACCGCCTCATCCCACGAGGCGCGAGCGGCTTGCAGCAGGTCGTAGGGGCACAGCGCCGAGTCGATGTGGTCGACGTGCTGGCGGTGCTTGCGCATGACGCCGAGGAACGGCTCACGATTTTCGGCGTAGCCGGCAAAGGGACCCGTGACATCGCGCGAGATGACTGCGCTCATGCGATAGGCCCGGCCGCCCATGAGCCCCGTCACCGCGCCAGCGTAGGCCCGGCCCGCGTCGGAGTCATAGGGTAGACCGCGCGACATCAGCAGCGCGCCAAGGTTGGCGTAGCCGAGCCCCAGCGGTCGGAACTTGTGGCTGTTGTCGCCGATGCGCTCGGTGGGATAACGCGCGTTATCGACGATGATCTCCTGCGCCAGGATGGTGATGTCGACGGCGTGCTCAAAGGCCTGGATATCGAAGTCACCCGCCCGCGGGTGCCCCTCGGGGAACTGGAACTTGCGCAGGTTCAACGAGGCCAGGTTGCAGGCGCTGTCGTCGAGGAACATGTACTCCGAGCACGGGTTCGAGGCGTTGATACGCGCCGTGTTCGGGCAGGTGTGCCAGCTATTGACCGTCGTATCGAACTGCAGGCCGGGGTCGCCACACTGGTGAGCCGCCTCGGCGATCTCGCGCCATAGCTCGCGGGCACGATAGGTGTCGGTGACAGCACCAGTGGTGACCGCGCGGGTGTGGAACTGGCGGTCGTGAACCACCGCTTCCATGAACTCGTCGGTGACGCGCACCGAATGGTTGGCGTTCTGGAAGAAGATGGAGTTATAGGCTTCGCCGTTGAACGACCCGTCGTAGCCCGCATCGATCAGTGCCCAGGCCTTGCGCTCTTCGGCAGCCTTGCAATGAACAAACTCCAGCACGTCGGGATGCTCGACGTTGAGGATGACCATCTTGGCGGCACGGCGCGTCTTGCCACCCGACTTGATGACACCCGCGAAGGCATCGAAGCCCTTCATGAACGACACCGGGCCGGAAGCACCGCCGCCGCCCTGTAGCTGCTCGCGCGAGCTGCGCAGCGACGAGAAGTTCGTACCGGTACCCGACCCGTACTTGAACAGCATGCCCTCGGTCTTGGCGAGTCCGAGGATGCTCTCCATCGTGTCGTTGACTGAGTTGATGAAGCAGGCCGAGCACTGCGGGTCTTTCTCGACGCCGACGTTGAACCACACCGGCGAATTGAACGACATCTTCTGCTCGACGAGGAGGTGGGTTAGCTCGTCAGCGAAGACCTGCGCATCATCATCCGTCTTGAAGAAGCCATCTTTGAGGCCCCAGCCGGTCAGAGTCGAGACCACGCGACCGATCAGCTGACGCACCGAGCGCTCACGCGATGGCGTGCCTACCGCGCCGCGGAAGTACTTCTGCACGACGACATTGGTCGCAAGCTGCGACCAGCCGGCCGGCACTTCGACATCCTTCTGTTCGAAGAACACCTGGCCGCCTTCACCCGTGATGGAAGCCGTGCGCAGCTCCCACTGAACTTGATCAAAGGGCGCGATGCCGGCCCGAGTAAACAGGCGCTTGAGGTGGATGCCCGAGGTTCCACCGCCGCTCGTCCGAGACGAGCGCGTGCTCGTTTTGGCCCCCTTGGCCCGTAGCGGCTGGCTGTCCTTGCGTCGCCGCGAACCCTCGGAAAGTGTCTGGCTAGAGCTGGCTTGCGGTGCCTGGCTGCGCATCTTGCCCGCTCCTTTATCGCTCGCCATCTTGCCTGCCTGCCTGCTGGAAGCCAAAGTCCCTGTCGTCGCTGCCTTGTCCATCATGTCGCACTAACCCCATACCTATGAAGTGCCGAGGGTCGTGGATAAGGAACACCCACTCGCCGCGGCCCGGCGCCCAAGTCGCCCCCCCCGAATGGCTCAACTACCAATAGAAGGGCGGCTTGGAAGAATCGTGTTTCGAGATGCGAATCGCTGTGCTGGTGCGCGGTAGTTCAATGGTTCGACGGTTCGAGATATGAGAAGCGCTTCGCTTCAACAGCGATGCACTTCAGAGTCTCTCGAGCCGGCGGACTTTCGTAACGATTTCCATTACTTAGGGCCGCCAACCGCGCAGTAAGAGATCACTATCATCGTATGGCAGTGCATGGCAACTTCCAGAACGCGCCGGTTCACAAAAAACTGATGAGTCCGCTAAATCCTCGACGGAGAATTGCTTCTATCCTGTTTTCTCTGCTGTTCTTTCCGTCGCTGTGCTGGCTTTTTTTCGCCAGTTGCCGACGGGAAAACGGATCTTCAGCTCCACCTCAGGGCTCAAAATTGGCCCAGCCAGCAGGCCAAAAAATCGCCCGCCGGGTGGTCACTTTGACCCCCAGCCTGACCGAGTTGGTCTGGGCGCTGGGAGCCGGGGAACGGGTCATCGCGGTGTCCGACTACTGCGACTACCCCGAGGCTGCCAAGCTCCGCCCGCGGGTCGGCAGCTTCCTCTCCCCAGCGATCGAGCGAATCTTGGCGTTGCAGCCCGATCTCGTGCTGCTCGACGGAGTGCAGGCGGAGGCGGCGACCATGCTGACCCAGGCCGGGGCGCGAGCGGTGGCAGTCCCGATGCAGGATCTGGCGCAGGTGCGGGCGGCATTCACCACCGTTGGTGAGCAGTTGGGTGATCGGCAGCCACAAGCGGCGGCCCTGCTGGGCGATCTCGACCGTCAGATCTCGATGGTCAGCGCGCGCGTATCATCGCTGCCGCCTCGCAAGACGATGTTTGTGGTCGATCGCCAGATCGGCAGCCTGCGCGGCCTGGTCGCCGCCGGCCCAGGGAGCTATCTCGACGAACTCCTGCGGCTGTCGGGAGGAAAGAACGTCTTTTCAGATATGGGTCCGCGCTACGCCAAGGTTGCCGCCGAAGCGATCGTCGAGCGCCAGCCTGAGGTCATCCTGGATGCCATCCACACCGATCCAGCCGGTGCCGCGGCGCGTAAGGAGGACTGGAGCGCGCTAAAAGACGTGGCGGCGGTCCGCGCGGGGCGGGTGCATATCCTGGCCAACCGGATGTTCGTCACACCGGGCCCACGGCTCGGGCAAGCCCTGCGCGAGATTGCCGAGCTTCTGCATCCTAGCCAGAACAGCCCGCCGGCTACTCCGTAGCCGCAGGGTCCCGGCAGGCCGGCCGAGCAGCGGGGGACTTACGCCGCTGACTGCAGCAGGTTGAGGTACTCGCCCTGCGTGGCCCAACGCCAGAGTTCGGCGGCTCTCCAGAGCGGGAAGGGGTGGCTGCGCCAGGCGGTCTGCAGCATGGTGAAGATGCGGCTCATGACGTCTTCCTCGCCTGCTCGCCGGGCCCGCAGCGCCTGTTCCATGAAGCGATCCAGCGATAGCTCGGCCCCGAAGCGGGCGGAGCCACCAGCAAGCTTCATCAGCACCCGCAGCGCAATCGCGGGATCACGCACCGCCAGCAGCATGCCGCGATCGGCGGTCAGCTCTGAGCAGCGATCCCAGCTCAGCAGGGCAAGCTGAAGCGGCACCATCACCAGGTTGCCGATGCCCAGCGTCACCTTGGCTAGCTCCGTGGCGGCTAAGCCGAGCAGCCGGGCCGCCATCTTGTATAGGACGTGCTTCGACTGGTAGTGCGCAAGCTCATGCGCCAATACCGCCAGCACTTCGTCGTCGGTCATCGAATCAAGGAGGGCGCTCGTCACGGCGACATAAGGCGCATCGACGCCCCCAGTAAAGGCGTTGGCCTCGGCCCCCTGATAGACGTACAGCGCGGGCAGATCGTGCACGTCGAGAGCATAGGCAGCCCGCTCAAAGAGCCGCTCAAGCGTCGGCAGCTGGGTACCTCCGACGCGGACAAAGCTGCTCTCGTTAAACAGGTTGTCGTAGCGCTCGACGGTGGCCTCGACAAGCTTGCGCAACAGCGTCGATACACCCGGCACGGCTTCGAGCGTCGCCAGGCTCTGGGCGTCGAGCGGATGCTGGTAGACCTTGCCGACCAGGCCGCGCAGAGCCGCCTCACGACCGACGAACAGCGGAAGCTGGCAGCGGCCACAGCGCAGCTTTTCGGGCTGCTCGAACGCGCGACTTAAGGGGACGCGGTTTTTGCCCTGGCAGCCATGGCAAAGGACGATTCGTGCAGCGTCCTCTGGTAGCGGAAAGGGAAAGCTGCCAGCATCACTGGACTTGCCGGCATCCCCGCCAGCCGCTGGCCCGCTGGCCGACATCGGAGTTCCTGAATGTGGGTCGCTGCTCATCTGCTCATGACCTTCGCGTCGAGATTGGATCGTGTACCGGGAGCGACGAGGCTGCATCCGGCCCGTGCGTCGCGCCCCCACGCTAGCACGAGGCCCGAGCCGCGCCAGCCCCGGTCATGGCCCAGGCTCATGGTGCCCACAGCACGGCTCAGCATCCCCGCCCGGGGACGCTGCGGCAGGCGGACTGAGCCCCCGCCCGGCGAAGCTCGCAGCTGGCCCGACCGCCGCCAAATCGCCGCGGCAAACTTTGCCGTGGCGCCCCAATCACCCGTGATATGCTGAGCCTGCATGTCCTCTTCTTTTCCTATGCGGAACATGAGGGTGCGCTTCTCCGGTGACACGCACATCGGAATGAAGCGCAAGCACAACGAGGACAGCTTCATCCTGCCCGACTTCGAGCGGGCGGCGATCGTCGCTGACGGCATGGGCGGCCACGCCAGCGGAGAGGTGGCCTCGAACATGGCAGTCGAAGCGGTCGCGGCCTATCTCAAGGCTACGCAGGATCAAGCTCCGACGACCTGGCCGTTCAAGATGGACCAGCATGTGCGCTACGAGACCAATCGCTTGGTCGTCGGCGTCAAGCACGCCAATCAGCGCATCTGGGAGACCTCGCAGCGCAACGAAGAGCAGCACGGCATGGGCACGACGATTGTCGGGGCGCTGTTCCTCGACGACCGCGTGATCATCGCCCACGTCGGCGACAGTCGCTGCTACCGTCTGCGACGCCAGCAGCTACTGCAGCTGACGGAAGATCACTCGCTGCTCAACGACTACATCAAGATGAAGCGACTCTCCGGCGAAGAGGTCGGTCGCTTCCAGCAGAAGAACGTCATCGTCCGCGCCCTCGGAATGAAAGAGTCGGTGCAGGTCGATACGCAGGTCGATGTGCCGCAGCTACACGACATCTATCTGCTCTGCTCCGACGGTCTCTCCGGCATGGTCCCGGATCCACTGATGGCCGAGATCCTCTCGGATGAGCCGGATCTCGACAGCGCTGTCGATCGCCTGCTGCGCGCTGCCAATGAAGCCGGGGGCACCGACAACATCACCTGCATCCTTGGGCGCATCGAGCCCCTGTAGTCGCCCGCCGCCCTCCGCCTGCCCCGCCGACTCCCCTTCTGCGCTATTCCGACTGCCAGTTTTCCAGGTCCGCTGCGGCCGAGCGCGGCGTCTGACGATCGTCCGATCGCACGCGCCCGTCCTTGATGAACAGCCGACGCTGCGCGTACGCGGCGATGTCGCTCTCGTGCGTGACGATGAGGATGGTCATGCCTTCGCGGTGCAGGTCCTGCAGCAGCGCCATGACCTCCAGCGAAGTGCGCGAGTCGAGGTTGCCAGTCGGCTCGTCCGCCAAGAGCAGCGACGGCTGGTTAACCAAGGCGCGGGCAATCGCGACGCGCTGCTGCTGCCCGCCAGAGAGCTGAGCCGGGGTGTGGTCGGCCCGCTCGGCCAAGCCCACGCGGGTCAGCGCAGCCAGGGCCCGCTGTCGCCGCTCCAGCGTCGGGACGCCGGCGTAGTGCAGCGGTAGCTCGACGTTCTCAGCGGCGGAAGTCCGCGGCAGCAGGTGAAAGCCTTGGAAGACAAAGCCAATGGTCCGCAGCCGAATGCGGGCTAGCTCGTCGCGGCTCTCCTGCGCGATGTCGCGGCCGAGCAGGAAATACCGACCCGAGGTCGGTCGATCGAGGCAGCCGAGCAAGTTCATCAGCGTCGATTTGCCGGAGCCACTCGGCCCCATGACGGCGACAAGCTCACCTGCCCCGATGCTCAAATCGACTCCACGCAGGGCGGCCACTTCTTCGCTGCCGCGGTGATAGGTCTTTTTGATCTGCTCAAGACGGATCACCGGCCCGGGCTCGGTGCGGGGGGCAGAGGCCGTCGGGTCACTCTTGGCCTGACTGTTTGGGGCACTCATCGCCGCGCTCCGTCTATGACCGGGTTACATGCCACCGCGACGGAAGCCGCCACCACCACCACCGCCACCGGGACGCGGCGGGGCCATCGGGCCGCCCATGCCGCCCATTCCGGCTCCCCCCTGGGCCGCGCGTGCGGTATCGACAACGATGGTCTGGCCTTCGGTCAGGCCTTCGCGGACCTCGGTCATGACGCCATCACTGATGCCGATGCGCACACGGACCGGCTGTAGTTCGCCAGAGCGACTGCCATCCGAGGTCACGTACAGCACGGCGGGCGTGGCGATCTGCGTCGGATCCTCGGCGTCCTTGCTCGCGCCGTCCTTGCCAGCGCCGTCCTTGCCAGCGCCGTCCTTGCCAGCGCCGTCCTTGCCCTCGCGACCGGGTCGGCCTTCGCCGCGACGCCGGCGTCCCTCTCCAGCGGGGCTGGGTTCGCCAGCTGGGTTGGCTTCGCCGGAAGTGCCCGCAATTTTTTGCTGGTCAAGGCGCGGCTTGAAGCGCAGCGCCGCGGCCGGAATGAGCAGCGCCGCTTGACGACGCGCGACCTCGAGCCGGACGTTGGCGGTCATGCCAGGCCGCAGCAAGAGCTCGCTGTTATCGACCTGCAGCACGACCACATAAGTCACAACGTTCTGCACCGTCTGCGCAGCATTGCGCACCTGGGCCACGCTGCCGCGGAAGCGACGGCCCCGAAAGCTATCAACGGTGAACTCGGCCATCGCGCCCACTCGCACGTGGCCGATATCGGCTTCGTCGACATTAGCCAGGACCTGCATCTTGCGCAGATCCTCCGCGATGGTGAACAGGTTGGGCGCCTGGAATGACGCGACGACCGCCTGCCCCAGCTCGATGTTGCGAGCGATCACCACGCCATCGACCGGCGAGAGGATGACCGAGTTTTTTAGGTCGAGTCGCACGCGATCGAGAGCGGCCTGCGCTAGCTTGATCCCGGCCTCGGCATTGCTAACTGCAGCGCGCGTACTTTCGCCCTGCGCAATCGCCGAGTCGCGCTCGGCGAGCGAGATGTAGTTCTTGGCCGCCAGAGCCCGGGCCCGCTCGGCCGCGAGACCCGCGTTTCTGGCATCGGCCTTAGCCCGCAGCAGAGCCGCCTGCGCAGCGGCGACGTTCGCTTCCTCGCGCCGCACCGCCGCCTGAAACAACGCCGGATCGAGCTCGACGAGGACCTGGCCTTTTTTGACCGCGTCGTTGTAGTCAGCGTGGATTTTCCAGACGATGCCCGACACCTGCGAGCCGACCGGCGAGAGCACCATCGGCTGCAGCGTGCC
>DAORCZ010000158.1:0-9603 GCA_035345735.1 Pseudomonadota bacterium
CGACTGGCTGGCAGTTGGCGATGGCTTATCGGTGCCGTTCTCCTTTTCGCACGATGTCGAGGATGTGGTCGGCGATCCGTTCCCAGAGTGCGGGGGGAAGGTTGTGTCCCATGCCTTCGATGAGCACGAGCTCGGATCCCGGAATCGCAGCGGCGGTTGCGCGGCCACCGCTCGCATCGCGCAGCTTGTCCGCAAGCCCGTGCACGACGAGCGTCGGCACTTTGATCGTGTGCAGCCGCGCGGTGCGGTCACCCGCGGCGATCGTCGCGATCCCTTGGCGGGCCGCCGCCAGCGGATCGTAGTCGCGGTCGTAGGCAAGACCCGCGGTCTCGGCAACGGCATCGAGATCCGACGGGAAGGCAGGCGAACCCACCAACTGCGAGCTGCGCACCGCGCGGGCGATCACGTCCTCCCGTGTTCGCGCGGGCGGCCCGCCGAAGAGCGCATTTAACGTCTCGGGGTCGGCCTGTCCCACCGCAGGCGCGCCCGTCGTAGCCATCAATGAACTCAGCGACCGCACTCGATCCGGGTGATCGATGGCGATCGTCTGTGCGATGTCCCCACCCATCGATGCGCCCACCACGTGGGCGGATGCGATGCCGACCGCGTCAAGCAGCCCCACCGCGTCCGCCGCCATGTTCGAGAGCGTGTACGACGCGCTTGAGAGATCCCCCCTTAGCGCGGCGGCCATATCGGGAACGGGTGCGCCCCGCATATGCGTCGAGTGCCCCGCGTCCCGGTTGTCGAAGCGCAGCACGTGCAAGCCGCGGCTAACCAGCGCGTCCAAGAAGCCTTCCGGCCAGTGAATAAGCTGCGCCGTGACTCCCATGACGAGGAGCACGGTCGGATTGCTCCGATCGCCCCGCTCATCCCATGCGATGTCGATCCCATCCGGGCCGACGTTCTTTGCGATCCGTTCGTTCAGCATGTGACTCCTAAGAACGCTCCCAAGAGAGCGCGACGAGGGCTTGGTCGAGGTAGCCCATGAGTGCCGGGGTCCATCCGGCGAGCGACTTCGGAGGAGCGACACGGCGCAGATGCGCGAGTGCCGCGATCGTCGCGCCGTCGCCTCCGGCGAACTCGTCGATGTAGGCCTTGGCCCGGCGGGCGAGCTCAAGGACGCGTGGGGACGACGGCGCAGCGCGACGCTTCATGCACGCACGAAGTTGGGTTCCGAGCTCGCGCCAGCGCGCCTCCCTGCCCTCGCTGGCAGTGCGAGTGGCCTTCACGACATCGGCGCGACGAGAGACCGTGGCCATTGCTTCGATCGTCGCCAGCAGGTCGTCAGGGCGGACACGACTCGCCTGCTTGCTGGCATGGCGTAGCAGCATTTGCAGTCGTCGCAGCCGCGCGATCTCTGCATCGACTCGGAGAGCATGCGTTCGCAACACCTCGACCAAGCGCGGCTTGTCATCGAGAACGCGGCGGATCTCTGCGAGCGGCACGCCGATGTCGCGCAGGGCACAGACTTGGTAGAGCCGGCGGACGTCGCCTGCGTCGTAGAGCCGGTGACGGCCCTCGGTCCGCGCGCGAGGCGACAACAGCCCGATGTGCTCGTAGTGATGGAGCGTGCGCACAGTGAGCCCAGTCGCCTGGGCGAGCTCACCAACGCTCCAGCCGGGTCGCGGCGCAGGACGCTTCGTCATGCCGGACACGATACGACCTGACGCGACGTCAGGTTCAAGCCCCCACGTCATCACTCGCCGGCGAGCACCCAAAACCGGAGGAGCCCGTCGAACGGCCCAAATCCGATGCCGCCGTCGAACCCCGCAGAGCCGCTTCCTCGATCCCACTCCATCGAGGAGCCTCGACTCCGCATGCAACCCGCTGCCTGGCCTGGCTCGACAGCGGCCCAGCGCTACTTCGCGCGATAGGTGGTGATCAGCCCCTGCAGCTTCGTGCGCCGTGCGTCGTAGCCTGCGAGGATCGCGTCGGCGCGTGAGCCGATGACGGTGCGGGCCACCGCGCAGTCCGCGGCGCCGGCGTTGATCTTCAGGAGCTCGGTCATCGCGGCGCAGATCTCGGGCCGGGTGAGCCAGCCCTGCAGCGCGGTCCGCACTTGATCGAGCGCGGTTGCCATGCGGGTCCGGATCAGCTGATTGGCCAGCGACTCTTCCAGTTTGGTGACGAAGTCTTTGTAGACCAGCGCGTCGGGCAGGATCTTGAAGTCCAGGCGGGACTCGGCGCAGTAGGCCATGCCGTTGGCGTCGACATAGGCATTGGCCCCGCCGGCGTGGCAGGCGGTATAGCCCTCGGGGTCCCAGGCCATATAGCGATAGGTCTCGGTAGTAGCGCCCATTCCATTGGCCTGTTCGCTGCCAATTAGGTACAGCTCATCGATATAGTCGCCCGACTGCAGAACCGATTGATTGGCGAGATATCGCAGATATTGGTCATAATCTAGCTGTTCGCGCAGTGCGCTAATCAGCGGGGCACCACTTAGTGGCGCAATCTTGGTCATAAAGTCCTTGTAGCGGGTCGCCGGAGCGACCAAGTCATCATTGCTAGAGTAAAGGACTTCAAACCCTTCGTTGGTACCCGATGGATACAGTCGCCGCATCACGCTGGTCACGCGGGCGAAGTCGCGGACCAGCTCCTCGCGGGTCTTTTCCATCAGGATGTAGATGCCGCGGGTGCGACCGTCGAGGACTAGCTCGACGAAGCGCCACTTCGAGTTGAACAAATCGTCGGACAGCAGCGTGTAAACCGTCGGGGCGTAGACGTACGCCGGATCGTCGCACATCGAGACCAGGGTGTACTCGTCGCTGGCCGAATCCGCCAAGAGGTAGCGCGAGGGCCCGTCGAGCTGGAAGGTATAGCTGTGCCGGTCGCAGGACAGCGAGCTTTGGCCGTGCAGGTGCGCGGTAGCGGTCAGCGTCGGCTGCCCCGGAGCCAGACGGATGCCGGTCTGGAAGTCGCTCTTGGCCAGCACCAGGTCGTAGTTGGCGCCTGCCTGCGTCGCGCGGGTGCGGGCATCGTGGGCGGCGCGCTGGGCGGCATCAAAGACGAACTCGATGACCGGGGTGAACGTCCGACTGGCGGAGTCGATGTTATCGACGTTGCAGGCGGCGCCAATCTCTTCGGGCAGCGTCGCCGGCAGGCTGGTCTCTAGCTCACCTTGCAGCCGGCTGACGGCCAGCTTGGCGCTCAGCTTGGCTTCGGCGCCACAGGCCGCGACCTTGTAGAAAGCTCCGGTGCGCGCGGCATCGATCGCCGCCGAGGCGGCTGCCAGCCCGCTGGCATCGGGGGTTACCGCAACGACGAAGGTCTGGGGGTATTCGACATAAAGCGGCTGCGGATCGCGGGTAAGCACCACCACACTGCGCATGACATCCGGGCCCGCTCCCCCCACCGCTTCTGTGTCGCTGACTACCGGCCCGACGGCCTGCAGGGGCGGCAGGGGATTGGGGTCGCCATCATTGCCGGCTTGATATCGCTGTAGAGATTCGTTGAGTTCAGCGCGATCGGGCAAGAAATTGGCAAATAACTGAACAGAGCTACCGTAGCGATACAGGGCAATCCGCTCGCTGGCCGGCCGGCTGGCGATAAAGGCGCCGAGCGCTTGCACCTGCGCTGCCCGCTCGACGGCGGTGGCCTGCGGCGGCAGGAGCACGGCGGTATAGCCGGGCTTCAGGTTGATCTTTTTCACCTTCACCGACAGCGGGCTGCCATCGGCGGCACGCAGGCTAATCCGGCTCGCCAGATCGCCGGCAAACGGCGCCCGCGTCTGCTGGTCCAGGATGCCGACCGTCAGCTCGCGCCCGCCCCCCGGCCAGCGCGCCGAGCGCAGCAGCATATAGCGCGCCGTCGGATCCGGCGGGGGCGGCGGTGGGGGCGGCGGCGGCACCATCTCGAGATTGGGGTTTTCAGCCGTGCAGGACGTAAGGCCCAAAAGCAGGGACAGGTGCACGAGCGAAAACACGGTCAAGGTCTGCAGAATATTCAGAGTCAAACGGCGATGATGGTTAAGCATTATTTCTATCCTGTTAGCAAATCCCCGGGTAGGTACGCCGGGCGGCGCGATGCAGCCAGGACAGCTCTCCCCCTGGGGCGGATCAATTATGGAACAGGGGGGGCGCGATACAACCGTTTCTTTCCGGGCGTTGAGGTTGGGAACCGATCCACCAAATTATCAATTTTCAACACGACACAATTCCCCAGCAAATATCGGGACATAGTCACCGCGGAGCGCTTGCGGCGATGTCGACCATTGCCCTACCCGCACCCATCGTTGATCCTAGTCTCGGCTGCGTCTGGTTGACGCGTTAAGGAGCCCCCCTATGAGTCGAGACTACGCCTACGGTCCAAGGCGGCTAGCACTCTGGTTCGCCGCGCTGAGCCTGAGTGCATCCTGCCAGGCTGGCAATCCCGAGTTCGTGCTGCCCCTGCCCCCCGGCGACCCATCGATGCCCACCGATCCCTGCGGGCTGACCGCCTGCCAGAACGGTGGCATCTGCCACACCGACGGCATCGCCGCCACCTGCGAGTGCCCCGCCGGCTTTAGCGGCGCGCTCTGCGAGACCAACATCAACGACTGCCCGGCGGACGCCTGCGAAAACGACGGCACCTGCGTCGATGGCGTCGGCAGCTATTCCTGCGCCTGTCCTGCGGGAACCGCGGGCGAGCGCTGCGAGATCGACCTCGACCTGCGGCTGACCGTGCCCCGCCGCATGCCGAACGACAAGTCGCTGACCGTGCGGGCCGAGATGCTGGACCCCGCCACCGGCAACATCGTCACCGAGGGCTGCTTTGACACCCTCGGCAACGTCACCATTACCCGCGCCAGCGACGGCGCAGTCATCCCCTCGACGGTCACCGTCTTTGACGACCACCTGCCCGTCCCCGATGACTCGATCCGCTTCTATCACGGCGTCGGCAGCACCTCGCTGACCCTCGACGGCGGCACCGCCGTCCCCGCCGGTGAATACTGGGTCACCGTCACCGTCGGCCAGCGCACCGCCCGCCGCCACCTAACGGTCGAATCCAACCCCACCTTCCGCGTCATGCCAGCCACCCTGAGCGGCACGGATTTGGTGTGGGGACCCAACGAAAACATCCGCCTGTCCGCGCATCAGACGACGGTGCCGGCGGGGGAGACGTTGGTGATTCATCCCGGAACCTCGGTGATGGTGGATACGACGGGGGGGCTGGAGGATGGGACGCTCCTTGTCGTGAATGGGAAGATGCTGGCGACCGGGACGATTGAGCGGCCGGTGCACTTTTTCTCGACGCGCGGGGCGGCGGCGATGACGCATACGATCAGTGGATCGTCGCTGTCGAACCCGAATGCTTGGCGGGGGATTTTCTTTTATGGCGACCAGGGCTCGACGATGGACTGGGTGGTGCTGACGGGGGCGGGCAATGGCTCCATCGTCAGTCACCCGCGGCCGCCGATCCTGAACCTGTTTGGTACGCACAGCCTGACGGTGCAGGACTGCGTGCTGACCGATGCCACGGGCATGATGTTCCAGAGCCCGGGCACGGGGACGACGACGATTCGCCGCAGCCTGGTGTCGCGCGTGGGCATCGGTGCTGAGTTCTTGTCGAGCGGCAACACGGTGCTCATCGAAGACAGCTACTGGACCTCGATCGGTCGCGGCCCAACGACGCCGCTGCGCTATGACGGCGATGGCATCCACGTCGATGGCGCGGCCTCGAAGCAGACGATTCGGCGCTCGTATGTGGTCGATATCGGCGATGACGCGATCGACCACTCGAACTCGACGTTCACGCTGGAAGACACGGTCATCCACGATGCGGGCGACAAAGCGATCAGCATGACCAACGGCCTGGCGACGATCAGAAACTCGCTGATCTATCGCACGGGGTCGGGCGTGCGCGGCACGGCGCGGGTCTACAACAGCACCATCGCCTCGCCCTCGCCGATTGCCACGCCGCAGGTGCTGCTCGACAGCATCATCTGGCCGTACAGCCTCTCAAGCTGCGCCGGTGATATCCGCAATTCGCTCCTCGGCAGCGGATCGGACATGAGCTGCGGCAGCGGCAACCTGTCGGTCGACCCGATGTTCGTGGACGCCAACCGCTGCGACTATCGCCTGGCGGCTGGCTCGCCTGCCCTCACCGCCTCTTCGACGGGCGGACGCCTCGGCTGGAGCCGCTAGCGACCACCCGCCCCGCCTTGCCCCCCGCGTCACTCCCCCCTCTCACCCTGTAAGGTTTTGACGGGATCTCACCCCTGAGACGCCATCAGGCACATACCGACCTTTGGGGGCGGGGTGTCGGCGGCTCGGCTGGGAGGGCGAGCCACCGTGCGGTGCGGCGGAGGCGGCGGAGTCCCGTGGCTCAAGGGGCGGCAACAGACGACTTCGCACGCGCGCATTAGGAAGTCTTAAGGGCGCGCGGCGGGGCGGTATCGAGACAAGGAGAAGCGCGCAATGCAGCAACCATTTACCTTACGCCTTGCCCTCTGGCTCTCGCCTTTGTTCATCGGCGTCCTCGCCCCCGGCTGTTCGACAGCGCCAAGCGGCGAGCCCTGCCCCTACGGCATCTGCGCTGGCGGCGACGATATGGGGAGCGGGGTCTGCCAAGAAAACTGGGTGTGCACGCCGTGGACGACGACCGGCGCAGGCAGCAACGCCGGCACGCGCACCTGCACTGATCAGAAGGCCTGCGGCACCACCAAAAACAAGCCGGCCGAGACGGCCACCTTGCCGGCGCTCGACCTCGACTTCTTCAAGTGCAAAGTCGAGCCGATCCTCGACCTCAAGTGCTCGCAGCTTGCCTGCCACGGCAGCGAGACGGCGCGGGCCCTGCGCGTCTACGCCCGCGGCCGGCTGCGCAACATGGAGACGGTGACCGAGACCGGCTGCCTCAAGGCCGGCACACAGGTGTCACTGGTTCCGACCTGCGTTGGCAGCATCGAGTGCATCTGCTGGACCGGCTCGCACACCGCGACCGAGTGGCAGCGCAACTTCGACAGCGCTCGCGCCTTTGGGTTGGATGCCAATAACCAGCCGATTCCCGTTGGGATGGAGGACACCTCAGAGCTCATCGCCCAGCCGATCGTCGGCGGCAAAGCGCACGCCAGCGTGCACCTGTTCCGCAGCGGCGATGCCGACCACACGACGCTGAAGCAGTGGCTGGGCGGCAGCAAGCTGGGCATGACCTGCAACACCATCAACTAGGCAAAACGAGGGCACCTATGAAACGACTTATTCAAGCATTGCTGGTGACCTGCGTCGTCCTGACGGCCCACGCAGTCATCGCCTTTCCCTTCCTGAACTCGTGGCACACCCCCGCCGCAACGCCGAGTGGCACCGGGACACAGCAACGGGCTGGTGCTGGCGGAATCTACGGCACCGGATCGAGCCGCGACTTCGGCATCACCTGCGCCCACTGTCACATCAACGCGCCCGGTCAGATTGGCGTCACCGTGACCCCGAACCCGGCCTGGATCAACAAGGGCGGGTCGTCGGCGTACCAGCCGGGCCAAAAGTACGACATCACCGTCACCATGACCCCCGGCCCCTCCGGCGATCTGCAGAAGGGAGCGGGCAACCTCAACGGCTTCGCCGCCACGGTAGAAGATCAGCAGGGCAACCCGGCGGGGAGCTTCACCACCGACACCCCGACGCCCATTACCTCGGCCAACTGCACGGCGACCGCTCCCGGCACGAACCCCACGACGGGCACGACCTATCTCTATGGCACCGCCGGAGCCTGCTACAACATCGTCTACATCCCGCGCAGTGGTGCGGTGCAGACCTGGAAGTTCTCGTGGACGGCTCCCGCCGCCGGCAAGGGTCAGGTCACGCTTTACTACGGCGTGGTCGACGGCGATCAAGACGGCGGATCGTCGCTCGGTGACGACGTGAAGATGGGCACCGTCAAGCTGGTCGAAGGCCCATAGATCGGCCCAGAGATCGACCCAGAGATCGGCCCAGAGATCGACCCAGAGATCGACCCAGCGGCGCTGCCGGGACGTGCTGACATGTCGTAGGCAACCGGCTCTGTCGTGGCTCCTCCGCCCTGCAGTTCGGCGGCAACTGCCAGCCCCGCTCGGTAGATAATTCCTAGCGAGCGCGAAGGCGCTGGGGGAAGCGATGGCCGGTAACGATCCGACGACGAACACGCCTGCTGGGGCGACGACTGCGCTGGGGCTACAGACGCAAGCCAAGACCAGCGTCCTGCCGCCCGTCCCCATGGCACCGCCGCTGCCGCTCCCCTATCCCTCCTTCCCTGGGCCGTATCTGCCACCAAGCCCACTGGAACCGGCGAGTGTGCCGGCCTCGCCACTGTTTTCCCCGCTGCCGTTTTGGATGGATGGGCCGCTGTCGCTGATGCCCGCGACCCCGTCGCTGATGCCCGCGGTTCCCTCGCCGCTGCCGATTCCGTATCCGGGAATCGGCGCTGGATCAGGGGCGCAACCGGCGACGCCGACGCAGACCCCGACGCCGCAGCCGACGGCTCCGGCGACGATGCAGGGCCCGCCGACACCTGATGGGCTGGCCCCAGGAAACCCGCAGCCCGTCGAGCCCGAGCCCGATCCCAAGAAGATCTCAGGCGCCGCCAACGCCCTCTTTAAAGCCATGGATGGCTGGGGCACCGACGAGACCGCCGTGCACAACGCGATGCGCGGCATGAGCGCCAAAGAGATCGCGGCTCTCAAGGCCGAGTACGCCGATCACTACGGTCGCGATCTGTCTGAAGACATTTCGAGCGAGATGAGCGGCAAGGACCTCGCCGAAGCCGAAGCGATGCTGAGCGGTGATCCGGTGAAGTCGGCGGTGGCGCAGCTTGACAACGCCGCCAACGGCGGCCTGCTGGGCATCGGTACGGACGAGGGCAAGATCAAGGACGTGCTCGGCAAGCTGCCCGATGCAGCGACGCGGCAGAAGGTCGCGGCGGAGTACGAAAAGCAGACCGGCGTGAAGCTCGACGCGATGCTGCAGGACGAGATGTCGAGCTACGACCTCGCCGAGTCCAAGGCGCTGCTCGACGGGGATACGACGAAAGCCTCGGCCATCAAGCTCGACCAGGCGATGAACGGCGGCCTCTTCGGCTGGGGCACCAACGAAAAAGGCATCTACGACACGCTGGCTGGCTGCAAGACTCAAAAAGAGCGCGACGCCGTCGCTGCTGCCTACAAAGAACGAACCGGCGAAGAGCTAAACGCCGCGCTGGGAAATGAGCTATCGGGCGCCGAAAAAGACGTCGCCACCGCGCTGATGAGCGGCGATGAAGCCGCCGCCGCCGCCGCCAAGATCAAAGTCGCCGCGGGTGGCTGGGGCACCGACGAGCAAGCGATCTACAAAGAGTTCGAGAGCATCACTGCCAGCGAGAAAGATCCCGTCAAGGCCAAGGCCAAGCGCGACGCACTGATCGCTGCCTACAACGCCAAGTACGGCGATGAAAAGAACGGCGGTGAGTCGTTTAACTCGATGCTCAACAGCGAGTTCGGCGGCATGGATCGCGAGAAGGCGCAGATGCTGGCGCAGGACGGCAAGCTCAGCGACACCTTCGCGCTGAAGTACGCCATGCACTCGGGTCCCTTCGGTGGCCTGGGCACCGATGAAGCGCTCCTGCGTACGACGCTGGAAGGCAAGACCAAGGCCGAGATCGACAAGATCAAAGCCGACTACC
>DAORCZ010000158.1:9703-11730 GCA_035345735.1 Pseudomonadota bacterium
ACGACGCTGGAAGGCAAGACCAAGGCCGAGATCGACAAGATCAAAGCCGACTACCAGACCGCCTATGGCAAGCCGCTGATGGACGACATCGGTGGCGAGGTCGATGGTCGCGACGGCTTCGAGATCGGCCAGATGTTAAAGGGCAAGCCGACGACGCCGCAGGAGATGGCCGACCGCGCCAACGAGGCCTGGGAGTTCGAGCGCGGCAGCGGATCGAATGCATTTTCAAACGGCGTCATGGATCTGTTTTCCAACAAGGGCGAGATGCTCGATCGTCAGCATGCCCGCCTGCAGGAGACCTTCGAGCGAGCCAAGGCCGACGGAACCATCGATCCGGCCGAGGCCAAGCGCGTCGAGAGGCTGTTCGGCTGGCAGGGCCAGGACGTCAAAAACTATCAGGAAGCCAAGGACACCGTCGCCAACACCACCGCAACGGTCGCCACCATCGCTGCCGCCGCGGCCCTGACCGCAGCCACCGGCGGGGCTGGCTCGCCTGCCTTGGTCGCCGCACTGACCCAGATGGGCGTTGGGGCCGGCGTGGCCAGCGGCCTGGCGGTCGGCGGTGTCACCCTGGCTAGTGGCTTGGTCGGTCAAGGCGCCAAGTGGGCGATGCTCGGCGACTCGTACGGGGCGCAGGACGCGCAGCTTGACCTGGCGCGCAACGCCCTCAACGCCGTCACCGCCGGCGTCGGCAAGGGGCTAGAGCCCGGCATCAGCGGCTTCCTCGGCATCGCCGCCAAAGAGAAAGACAAGATCCCACTCACCTTCCTGGAAGGCTTTCAGAAGAGCCTGCTCACCGACGGATTCGCCAACATGAGCGGCGCCGTGGTCAACACCGCCTTCGACGAAAAGGCCTACCAGGGCGACGACTTCCTGGGCGTCCTGGGCAAAAACCTGGCGCTGGCCGGTGTGACGACGGGCGTGAGTGCCGTCGGCAAGGGCCTGTCGACGCCGGTGTCGGATCTGGTCGGCATTCCGCACGCGCAGCCCGGCCAGACGGTGGCCGGCCCGACGGTGCTGCAGAACATGGCCAAAGAAGGGATCATCGGCGGCGTCACCGGTCTGGGCACCGGCATGACGCAGGCCCTGTTCGACCCGACAAGCTGGGACACCGGCGGCAACTTCATGGGCAACATGCTGGAAAAAGGTGGCCTGGGCATGCTGTCCGGCGGCCTGAGCAAGGCGGCGGGCGGCGCCGTCGATCCGCTGATGGGCAGCAGCCAGAGCAATCCCTACCTGTGGAGCCTGCTCAAAGGCGGCGCGCGCACCGGCATCGAGGTCGGGGTCAGCAACCCCTTCAATCCCGCGCACTGGGACGGCACGCAGGCCAAGCTATGGCTCACCACGCTGCTACCGGGCGTGCTCAAGGCCGGCATGGGCGAGGTCAACAAGACCTACGGCAAGAACGTCAGCACCTCGATTGCCGCCCAGCAGACCGCGGCGCAGACCCCCGCCCCCGTGGCCGCCACCCCGACGCCCGTGCCGACGACCGTGCCGACGCCCGTGCCGACGACCGTTCCGACTCCGTCTGCGCCGGTCAGCGTCCCCGACCGCGCGGTCTTCCCGAACTCCCCCCTGGCCGACGACCAAGCGGTGTTCGATGCGCTGGCGAAATAGAGCGGCTGGCCACCTAACCTTCTGTGATAAGCTCGAAAAATGCTCTTTAAGCTTGCACTTGGGATAGCAATCCTGCTCTCCGTTGCATTCGTAGGATTCATTGTCTACGCTAATATCAACTTAAAGAAGATGAAGCAGGAACTGCAGGAAACCCATAGCAAAATGGGACTGATTCCTGTGTCCGATTACCCGTTAAAAAACGATCTAGAAGGCGGGGGCGGCGCTGCCTCTTATTGGCATTCGAATGCCTACCAGTTCCCCGGGGGCGACCTAGCGGGAGGATATCTAATTTATTCATCTTTATTTCCGCGCCGTCCCGAAGACGTTCCCAATCAGGTCGAGGCCGAACGCGCGATAAGTGGCGTACGCCGCTTCATCACTGTGCATATCCCCGCGACGGTGGTGCTGGA
>DAORCZ010000159.1:0-11669 GCA_035345735.1 Pseudomonadota bacterium
CAAGGGGGCTCAGCAGGCCGACCTCGCCGCCAACGTCTCGGGCAAGGTGATTGCCACCTATGTGGAGAAGGGCTCCCGGGTGAAGCAGGGAGACGTCATCGCCAAGGTGGATACCGAGGCGCTGCCCCGGATTGCGGCGCGCTTCGACATCCGCAGCATTCCGACGATGATCCTGTTTCGGGGCGGCAGCGAGGCGCAGCGGCTCAGTGGGGCGATGCCGGCCCAGGCCATCGCGGCCCGCCTGGGCCTCTAGGCCGCGATCCCCAAAGTCTGTCGCTCCGTCCCTTTGCCTGTCTGCGCCGTCGAACGCTAACGAGGTCTTTGACCCCGCCGAAGGGCAAGGGCTCGCTCCCTCGTCGTGACGTGCCGCCGAGGCTGTTTGGGGGAAAAACCTGGGCCGCAGGTGTTGGTGGCGATGCGCTCGCACGCGTCAGCCGCTCGCCTGCGTGCGTCGCAGGGGCAGCTCGGCCAGCGGGGACACGGGCTCGAAGGCGCCGGTCTGACTGGGGATGACGACCGGCTGACTCGACAGCTCGAACCAGGTGACCTGCATCGGCTCACCCCGGTTGAGCTCGACATAGGGCTCGGGCTTGCTGACCAGGATGAGGATCGCCCGTCGCTCCGCTTCGCTGCTTAGGAGCTTGAGGACGCGCTCGCCCTGCTTCGGCGTCAGCCCGTGCAGAGGATCGTCCTGCAACAGCAGCCGCGGTCCGACATGCGCCGCCCGCAACACCTTGCTGACCCGGTAGTGAAACGGCTCAAGTTCGCACAACCGCAGGTCGAGGTGCGGGACCAGATCGGCAAACCCAGCATGCTCGATGCGCTGGAGGAGCGAGGGCAGGCGGCTGCCTGAGCACGGCGACTTGCTCGGGGGGAGCCCATCGAGCAGATACTCGCGGGCAGGAGTCATCATGGCGCGCGTATCGCGCGGTGGCAGGTGCGGCCGGCTGGCGCCCGGTTCGAACAAGTCGTGGCCATCGAAACGAGCCCGACCTGTGACCGTCACGCCGCTCATCGGGCCATCGGTCAACAAGCTCAGCAGCAGCCGATGCTGAACACCTCCGTCCACGACCCACAGGTGCATGCCGCGCGATGCGACCTGCAGCGAAAGCGGCGCGATCACCATCTGTCCCTTGACCGAGACGGTCAACCCGCAAAATTCCAGCAGCGGTGTGGGGGCCGCCGCCGCGCTCTCGTGCTGCGCCGCGGGAGGGGCGGGTGAGTCCGCAAGCGGTGGGTCTGCGCTTGCGACCAGCGACAAGCTTGGAGGGGCAGGGGGCCCGTCGGACACTGCGGAATCTGTCGCCACCGCTGGGGGTGATGCCGAGGATCCCGCCGCGCTGAGCCACGCACTCGCATCTGCCTGGATGCTTGGGGTCGGAATTGAATCGACGAGCGGCGGCAATGATGGGGGCGCTGGCGGCTCGGCGGGAAAACCTGGGGGGATGGCGATAGCGGGAAGCAGTGGTCGCGCCACCGTGCTTCCAGGGGGCGCCGGCACCGCTTCGTTGCCGCTGGGGCTAGACCCGATTGCGGCGGACGCTGTGGCGGCGGCCGGCCGGCTCGTGGCGGGCGCAGGCTCCTCTTGGGCTTGTGTAGGAGCCTCGGCGGGCAGCGCTGCGGCGCCAGGCAGCGGGCCAAAAGGCGGCAGAGATATCCGCTTATGCCGGTTTGGTGAGAGAGGCCGTTGAGACAGTGATTCCGTATGACTTTTTGTGATCTGTGGGGTAACCCGAGATGTGGAAAATATAAAATCTTCTAAGCTCCGGATAAGCTTGTCTAACTCGGAAACCGGATAGACAAGCAGGGTCACATACTGCCCCGTGACTACCGTGTAGTAGGCATGCAGGTCACTGCTGCTTAACGCCGCCGCAGGGGAGGGCGCTTGGCCGGCGAGGCGTTGGCGTGATAGCGGCCGGGCCAGCGTCTGCGCCAGCAGGCCGAAGCGCGCCACCGCGCTGGTCTGCCGTTCGCTCAGGCGCGTTGTCATGATGGGCCAGGGGCCGCTCCTCACGTCAGGCTGCCACTCAAGGAGCCAGCGCTCGTGCGGATGCCCGGGCGGGTTCTCATAGAGTCGGGCCGCCGCATCCGCGTAGCGAACCGTTTCGACATGTCCGGCGGCTAGCAGCAGCTCGACGACGGTAAAGCGGAGCCGTTCCTCGTTTCGGCTAGGGGGGGCGTCCTCTTCAACGATGCGGATCTTGGCCAGGTCGCACTGCTGGGCAATGTGACGTAGCGCGCGTGCCGTCACCCCGCAGAGGGCCCGCCGAGCGATGAGCGGAATCTTCTGGATGCGAAGCTCTTCCGAGACGCTGAGTGCCCCACCCTGTAGGCGTTTGCGGAGGAGCGGCGCGACGGGCGAGGCGTCGCGGGAGAACACGTCATCCTCATAAACCCCTGCTGCCACCTGCACGCCGCTATCGACTAGGCCACCGCTTAGCGTGATGCGGCCGACCGTCTCACCCGCTGGGTTGTGACACACAATCGCTCGCACCTGCGGCAGAGCGGCGACCCGCTCGACTACGAGCAATAGCATCGACAGACGACGAAACTCCTCAGAATACAGGTCTGTCATAGTGCCCCCCGGTAGCGAGACTTATGTATGGCTTCAGTTTATCGGAGAAACCGAAAATTTGGAATTTACTGAGCGAGTCAAATACTGAAAAAATGTTACCTATAAATTCATAGGACACATGGAAAGCATTCTGATGTCGGCTAAGAAATTTACCTAAATGGCAATAGCATTATCTGCGACCTACCTTCTCCTTGTGTTTTCCTAGGTGGCGGTTGAACATGGTTTGGGGACGTGATTTCCGGTAGTTGCTGACGAGCCCGAGCCCACGGCGCGAGTGGGCGCTCGGCACGGACCCGAACAAACCGAACGGAGTCAGTCATGGTGGTACGGACGAAGCCGCCCGAAGAGCCTCAGAGCAGCCTGACGTCATCGCGTCGCCGCATTGTCCTGGTGGATGATCACGTCTTGGTGCGCGAGAGCCTGTGCGAGCTCATGAGCCAGGAGCCGGATCTTGTCATCGTCGGACAAGCCAGCGACGGGAAGGAAGCGGCCGAGCTCTGTGCCTCGCTGAAGCCCGATGCCATCGTGCTGGACCTGACGCTGGGCCGCGATAGCGCGTTTACCCTGGTGCCGGAACTCCGCGCGGCTCACCCGCACGCGGCCATCCTGATCCTGTCGATGCACGACGAGATGGTCTTTGCCGAGCGAGCGCTCAAGAACGGGGCCAACGGCTACGTGATGAAGAACGAGCGCATGCCCGTCCTTTTGACCGCGCTGCGCCGCGTGCTCGATGGGAAAACGTATGTATCCGAACGGGTCAGCGAGATGCTGCTGCGTTCGCTCTCGGGCGGATCATCCGACGGGCAGGAACAGTCGCGACTGTCCCGGTTGTCGAACCGCGAGCTCGAGATCCTGCGCTACATCGGGCAGGGCCTGAAGTCGGCCAAGATCGCCGCCGTGCTGCACCTATCCGCGAAGACCATCGAGGCGCATCGCGAGCACATCAAGGACAAGCTGGCTGTCCACACCAGCGCTGAGCTGACGGTACTGGCCGTGAACTGGCTGCGCGACGGCTTTCTGGACGCCCCGAAGGTCAAGTAGGGCATCGGGCTGCACGGCAGCCGGCTCGCTGTGCTAGCGTGAACCCCCCTCTGGGCAGAGCCTCGACTGCCGTCGGGTTGGCACCGGCGGGGCGAATCAACTGGCTCGCACCAGTCATCCAACCGCAGGGCCCCCATGGATCGCCAAGACCTCTTTACTCCTGTCACCTTCCGCAACGGCGTCACCTGTCCGAACCGGCTCGCGCTGGCGCCGATGACCAACCTGCAGAGCCATGCCGACGGCACGCTGTCCGACGCTGAGCTGAGCTGGCTATTGCGCCGAGCGCGTGGTGGCTACGGCCTCACCGCGACCTGTGCCGCCCATGTCGCCGTCGAAGGGCAGGGCTTCCCCGGCGAGCTCGGGATTTTTTCCGACACGCAGCTGCCGGGACTGCGCCGGCTGGCCACCGCGCTCAACGCCACGGGAACCCTATCGGTCGTGCAGCTCTTTCATGGCGGAGCGAGGGCGCCCCAGACACTGACCGGCCGGCGCGCATTTAGCGCCAGCGAGCTAGCAAGCGATCCCGAGAACCCACGCGCCGCGACGGAAGAGGAGATCGTCGCGACGGTCGATGCCTTCCGCGCCGCCGCCCTGCGGGCCCACCAGGCGGGCTTTGCCGGAGTCGAGATTCACGGAGCGCATGGCTACCTTCCGTGCCAGTTCCTAAGTCGAACTCAGAACCAACGGGGCGATGGCTGGGGGGGCGATTTGGTGGGGCGGGCTCGCTTCCTGCGCGAGATCACGCGCGCTGTCCGGGCGGCCGTGCCGGCTGAGTTTGTGGTCGGTGTGCGCCTGTCTCCCGAGGACTTCGGCCACGCCAAGGGGCTGGACTTGGACGAGACGCTGACCGTCGCAGGTTGGCTGTGTGATGACGGTGTCGAGTTTCTGCACGCCTCGCTGTGGCAGGGGGCGCGAAACACGCAGAAGCGTCCCGAAGAGCACGCGATCCCGCTATTGCGTCGCGCCTGCGCCAGCGACGTTCGGCTGATCGCCGCGGGTGCGGTATGGACCGTCGCCGATGCCCTGGCGCTGCGGGAGCGCGGCAGCGATCTGGTCGCCCTGGGGCGCGCCGCGATCTGTAACCCTGACTGGCCACTGCTCGCGCGCGACGAGTCGTTTGTGCCCCGCCGTCCACCGATGGCGGAGAGCGCCCTGCGCGAGCTGGCCGTCAGCGAGACCTTCGTAAAGTATCTGCGGAATTTTCGCGGCTTGGTCGCCGACTAGTCGGCGTCTCCGTTTCGCGCGCCCCGCCGTCGGGTCTTTCGCCTCACTCTGCCCCCATCGCGCGACGTAGTTCGCGGTAAAGTGAGCCCAGGGGGATGCATGAGTCAGCGAAGCTGCCTTGAGGGGAACATACGGTCTGCCACCGGCGCGCCTTTCTCGCGTGGCCTGCGGACTATCGGAGTGCTTCTGGTGATCTGCGGTGGTAGCAGCGACTGCACATCCGGCGGCGATAACACGTCGGACATGGGCACGGCTGACCTCGCCGCCGGAGACAAGACGGCGCCGCGCTTTTCGGGGCTGGCCAGTGCAACGGCGACCGGCACGACCACGGTGGACCTGCAGTGGGGCGCCGCTTCCGACGATCGCAGCGCGGCGGCTCAGCTGACCTATCAGGTGTTTGTGGCCACCGCGTCCTTGCGGCAGAACTTCGCCACCCCCAGCTTTCAGACCGCAGCCGGCGCCACCTCGTTCCAGGTCACTGGGCTCGACCTCGCCACCAAGTACTTCTTTGTCGTCCGGGCTCGCGACGAGGCCGGCAACGTCGACACCAACCTGACCGAGCGCAATGCGACAACCCTGCAGCAACCCGACACCATGGCCCCAACTTTTGCCGGCGCGACCATGGCCACCGCCTCGGCCAACACCATCACGCTCAGCTGGACGCAAGGCTCCGACGATGTGGCCAGCCCCTCGCAGTTACGCTACGCCCTGTTTCTCAGCAAGACGATGGGCAGCTACGACTTCAACAAGCCCGAGACGCTGACGCCGCCGGGAGTCAGCAGCTACACCCTGACCGGCCTCGATGCCCAGACCCCCTACTATCTAGTCGCCAGAGCCCAGGACCCAAGCGGCAATCGCGAGACCAACACCGTCGAAAAGACGGCAACCACCGGGAGCATCGGCTTCGCTGGACAGGTCTGGCCGATCTTCAACGGATCGTGCGGCGGCGCCAACTGTCACACTGGCGGCAGCCCGCAGGACGGGCTCGATCTGAACAGCGCGGCCAAGGCGTACACGTCGCTGGTCAGCCAGCCGAGCGCGCACTGCACAAGCGACCTGCGCGTCTCTCCGAACATGCCCGACAAGAGCTATCTGCTGTGGAAGCTGGGGCTGGGCATGGGCGCCTGCCTGGTCGGCAATCGCATGCCGTCAGGCAGCAACCTGAGCGCGGGCGACATCAACACCATCCGCGGCTGGATCGCGGCTGGCGCGCTGAACAACTAGCGCCACGCACGGTGGCCGCGCGTGTCGCGTCTACTTCTGCCGGCTGAGCTCGGTCGCGCGCTGCTCTAGCTGGGTGGCGCGTCGTAGGAGCACGTTGGCCAGGGATTCTAGCTCGCCCCGTGCTCGCTGCAGTGCCTGCTGTTTGGCGGCTGGGTCGCCGCCGCCTTCGCTGCGTAACAGCGCGTCTAGCGTCGAGGGGTCGGGGCCGACGCGGGGGGGGGCTGCCGTGCCACCGAACTGGGCTGGTGTGGCGGGTGGGGCAGAGGCGCCGAGCGTCGAATCAGCGGCGGGGGCGGCCTCGGCTCCGGCTGTTGTTCGTTGACTCGCACTGCTGCTCTTTCGGCGGGCCGTGGCCTGTTCGGCAAACAGGTCCTCATCGACGCGGTGCGCTTGGTCGCGCAGGCGCTCGCGCCGACGTAACTCCTCGCTGCGTGCTTCCAGGCGGGCCATCTCGCGTCGCAGCTTGTCGACGGAGTCGCGCAGCAGGTCGGCTTGCTCGCGGAGGCTCTGTGGATCGTCGCTGGCAGCGGCGGATGACGAAGCCGCGGCGGGCAGTGGCACGGTGGCCGGCGTTCCCCGATCTGCAAGCAGTGCCTCGACCTGGGCGGTTCGCAGTCGCAGCCAGGCCAGCCGCTGTCCTGCGCTGAGGCTGGCGTCGTCGCGAGCCAGGATGCGATCGCAGAGCGAGACCAGCCGCGCTCGGGCCTCGCGCAGCGCCTCAGTTCCTTGGCGCAGCCGGGCGCTCTCGCGCAACAGCACCGACGCTTGTGCCTGCGCCAGCGCCAGCTTTTCGTTTAGTGACAGGTCCCGCGCGACGCTCTCCGGCTGATCTTTTTGTCGCTCGATCTCGGCAGCCAGGCGCGCGGCCTCGGCTTCACGGCTCTTTTGCGCCTGCTCGGCGGTCTGTTGTCGACTCAAGAGCGCTGCGATCTGCCCTTGCAGCGCCGTGGCCTGCGTCTGTAGCTCGGCAATGCTGGCCTGCCCAGATGTCGCCGTGTCAGCCAGCGCCTCCGACGGAACGCTGAGCTGAGCCAGCGCCAAACCAAGCGCCACAGCGACCCCGCGAACGGCCATGGCTAGCCCCCCAGTCTCCCGTAGAGACCGCGGCGGCGTGGCCAGAGAGGGCAGCGAGCGCTGGAACACAGTCACTGCATCCTAGCAAGCCAGATGCCGCCGCTCCCGCGTTTCCGCTGTGACGAGAACCTCCGACGGCCCATCCGCCGAGTCTCAGTTTTCTGACACCACCACCCGGGATCCGCGAGGGGCCAACCCACCTACAGCGGCGAGACCCAGCGCAGGACTTCGAAGGCTTCGGCCAGGTCGGCATCGATCTGCACGCCGCGCGTAAGCGCCAGCGCGCGCACATAACGCTCGTCGGTGTAACCACGAAACTTCTGCGACTCGTAGCACTTGAGCGCTCGGATCTTGCGACTGAGATCATCTTCCGAGAGGACGAAGAAGGCCTGCGCCGAGAACGTGATGTTGTTGCGCGGCATCTCGTAGCCCAGCAGGGTGCCGTTGCGGAAGGCGCGCAGGCCCTCGGCGCTGACCGTCTGATGGTCCTGATGCAGATCGTGGCTGCACGGCAGAAAGACGATATCGGGTCGCAGGTCGCGACGCAGCCGCACCATCTCTTCGAGGATCTCTTGGCGATACTGGCCCAGAGTACGCACCGCGTAGCGGTAGATGAGGATGCGCGACGGATCGATGCCCAGATGCTGCGTCGCCTCGCGAACCTCGGTTTCGAGGATGTTCTTGGGATAGCCCGGCGGGACGGAGGCCTCGGCGGTGCTAAAGGCCGCGTAATAGACCTCGTTTCCTTCGCGACTCAGACGCGCAATCGTGCCACCGCAGCCGAACTCCCCATCGTCAATATGGGGTGAAAGGACCAGCACACGCTTTGGGCGATCGATGCTCAGGGCGGACGTCACGGAGGGCCTCGCTAGTCGATCGGGAGCTCGCTGTCGCCCGTCGTCTCGGCCGGCTGGGCGACTGCCGCGTCAGACAGCGTTGGGTGTGGACTGGTATCTTCCGCCCCGTCTGGGCCTGCTGAGTCGGGCGGGTCGTGGGGCGCGCCGCCACCTGAATCGACGGCACTCAGCGGACGCACCTCCGTCCCCAGGAAGACCTGCGGCACCCCTTCGGGAAGCTGCACCCGCACGCGCTGGCGCAGGATGTCGAGATCCAGCACGCGACCGATGCCCATCGGGGTCTGCACGCGCTTGCCGACCTTGGGCAGGCCCTTGCCCAACTCCTTGTACATGTGGTGCTCGTAGATGAGGCAGCACTTTAGGCGTCCACACTGGCCGGCCAGCTTCGACGGATTGAGCACCATGCCCTGGTCCTTGGCCATGCGGATCGACACCGGCTGGAAGGCCGGCAGAAACGTCGTACAGCACAGCTCGCGCCCGCACGAGCCGATGCCTCCGACCAGCTTGGCACCGTCGCGGGCCCCAATCTGTCGCAGCTCGATGCGCACGTGAAGCTGCTGCGTCAGATCGCGCACCAGATCTCGCACCTCGACGCGCTCCTCGCAGGCAAAAAAGAACGTCGCCTTCTGCCCGGGGGTGAGGTCGGTGTGGACCAGCTTCATCGGCAGCTGACGGACGCGTACTCGCTCTTTGCAGAAACGATGCGCGTCGCTTTCGGCACCGGCCTGACGGTGGCGCTCGCTGACCTCTTCGGGGCGGGCCCGGCGCAGCACCCGCCGCGGCTGTCCCAGGAAGGCGCGGCGGCGCGTTGCTTCCACCACCTGGCCGACCCGCGGTCCCCGTGGGGTGTCGACGAGCAGCCAGTCACCAACGGCATACTGCTCACCGCGGCATTCATATTCGCGCGGCAGCGAGGTATTGCGCGTGCGCACGATGCAAAGATCGAAGGCGCGTCCCGAGCGCTCGGGCAGCAGCGGAAACTCGGCTGGCCGCACCTTGATGAGCGATGGAGGAGGGCTCGGAGGGGACGCCGCATCCTCGGCGGCATCGGCCTCGTTGGAGCGCAACCAGGGGTCTTCCGCCGGCGGAGTGACCGGCGCAAAGGCCAGGCCCGAAGCCGCTTTCGACAGGCGAGGAGGCAGATCGAAGTCGCCTGCCTGACCTTCGTTTGAGCGCAGATCCTCGTCGGCAGTCGCAGGAAAGGGCGATAAGCCACTTGGGCGACCGCGATCGCTGCGTCGGTTCTCCACGCGTGCGGGCGGACCGTCGGGGCGTGGGCTCGCGGGGGCTTCGCTGCGCGCTGGGCGCATTGTGTCGTGCGCTGCCGGCGGGCGAGCCGAACCTGCGCCCCCATCGGCACCTGCCCCGCGATCGGTCGGCGGCGCACCCTGTCGAGCCGGTCGTCCATCGGACCGGTTTTCGGGCCTGCCATCGGGCCGGCCCCCACCACGCGCTTCTGGGCGGCCACCGGGTCGTCCGTCGGGTCGTCCGCCGGGGCGTCCACCCGGTCGCCCGTCGGGCCGTCCGTCGCTGCGGTTCTGAGAGCGAGCGTCCGAGCGGGACTCGGGACGTGCATCGCCGCGGCTGTCGGTCGAGGGGGCAGTACGGGGCTCGGGGGGATTATCCGGCCGTCCCTCGGCGCGGGGTGGGCGAGCTTCCCCCTGCGGGGCTCGCTGGGCTGGGTTGCCCGCCCCGGGGCCACGTCCGTCGCGGCCCTCGCCTCGACCACGTCCACCGCCCTCGCGGGGCCGCAGGCTGCGCCCCTCGCGCGGGGGACGGCCGGCCCCAGCGCTGCCCCCGCTGGGACGCGGACTGCCATCGGCGAGAGTGGCTCCGCCCGAGGGGGGAAGCGAGGTGGCCGAGGGGGACGACGAGTTGGCTGATCCCCCTGGCCCTCCTCCGCCCCGGCGGCGCTTTCGGCGATCGCCACCTTCGCGCCCCTCTCGCCCGCCGCCTTCGCGCAGGGCGTTCGGCAAGCCGCCCCCCAGGTTGCTCGGCACCCCATCCGGACGTGAGCTGGGTGGACGCAGATTGCGAGCCTCACGGGCCGGCGCAGGCGGTCGGTTGCCACTGCTGGGCCCCGCCCCCGATGGCAGACGCGGCGCTGAGCCCTGGGCCGGCGGCTGGCCGATCCCGGAGGGCGAGCTAGGAGAGTCATTCGCGGGCATGGCTGGGACGTCCTCGCAGGGGGCTGGCAGTGGCCTGCGTCGGTGCCGAAAGGGCGTCCCCGACGTGGCGCAGCATGCGTTCGATGGCGAGCGGTGCCGCCGTATATCCACGGATAGCGAGCCCCGCACTACGGGTTGCCCGCAGGGCGGCGATCAGGCCGCTGTGTGCCGTCGGAGGTTGCCGCTGGGTAACCGCGGCGCGAAGCTCGCGCTGGAGCCGCAGCCACAGGTGTTCGAGGATCTCTTGCGCCTGCTCCCGATCGGCTCCGGCACTGCTCGCAGCTTCCACCATCTGCGTCGCACGGCCGCTGCGCGCAGCCGCCAGCAAGCTCTCGGCCGCGGCGGCGCAACCCTGCAGGCGCTCGCGATCGGCCAGGGCTCGCTTGGCGGCCCCCAGGCTGCCTTGTGCCAGCGCTATCGCTGCGTCCAGCTCTGCGTCGCTACCTGCCAGCGGAGGGCCATGATCGACAGCGACTCCAGACTCGGGCGGCAGGGTCAGTAGGTGGCGCAGGACGTCGTCGGCCAGCGGCACAAAGCGCAGGCGCTGACAGCGCGAGCGCAGCGTCGGCAGCAGGCTGCTGGCGCTGGTGGTCACGAGCACGATATGGGTGTTCGGCCGTGGCTCTTCCAGCGTCTTGAGCAGGCGGTTCGCCGCCGTCGCCGCCGTCGGCATAGCGAAGAGATCCACGGGGTCGAGGATGACCATCTGCGCCCGTCCCTCAAAAGGCGGCGCTTGCAGTCGCCGAATCAGACGCTCGACCTCGTCGGCCAACCCGGACAGCGACATGTCAAACGGGATCAGGTCGGGGTGCGCACCGTGGCTGAGCTTGTAACAGCTCTCGCACCGCCCACAGGCGGCTCCGACGGCAGGCGGCTCTTGACAGTTCATCGCTGCGAACAGCGCGCGGGCACAGGTCGCCTTGCCGGTTCCCTCGGGGCCGTCGAACAGATAGGCATGGTGCAAGCGACCGAGATGCAGGGCATCGGTGAGGGCGCGGGTGACAGCACTCTGGCCGCAGATGCCGGGCAAGCCCTGAAGCTCGACGGGGCTGCGCTCGTCCCCAGGGCTGGCGGGGCTTCCCGATTCAGCCGAGGAGGCCGCAGAGGATGACGACGAGGCGGAGGAGGATGACGACGACGATGCTCGGTTTCGTTCGCGGGCCATGGCGTGAGTCCGACGAAGCCGGGAGCATATGCCGACCCGCCCCGAGTGTCGCCGAGAATTTGCGCAGATAGCACCGCAAATCCCGCTCGCCGCCACCCCCGAATTTTGCTGCTGCGTCCCGTCACCCACGTATGCGATGATGAGCGCGGACGCCCATTCCTGTTCCATCTCAACGACTTGCTAGGTCCCCCCAGCTTGTCCAGCCGATAGGAAGTCACCAAGACCATGACTGCGACGCCAGCCGAGACCACGGAAGCTCCCAAGGGCTACTTGCTAGAAGAAAAGAAGCGTCTTTCTGAGTCGATCCTCTGGGTGCTGCAGCGCCGCTTCTACGACGAGCG